>JANXWE010000067.1 GCA_025351325.1 Fimbriiglobus sp. | reverse complement strand
GTCCCTTCGAGCATGGCGAGGTCGGCCTTCATCGCGGCGGCCCGGGCCATATCGAAGCGCACCAACCCTTCTGCCGACGGACTGGCGAACCGCAGCAACTCGTTGTTGATCTTCACCAGCACGCCGAGCTTCTTGGCTTGCAAATCCAAGTTCCCCGTCGTCGGCTGGCTCTCGGTGATGGCGTTTCCTTCGCCGACCCAGTACGCCGTGCTCCCGCCGGTGAGGCGCGGGAATTGAATCCGGCCGTTCGGCGGCATGGCAATTTCCTGGGCACCGGCCGCCGCGAACGCTTCGAGGTTCCGCTGCAGGTCGATCAGTTCCCCGAGCATCGGCAGGGGAACCAGCGTGCCACCCACCGTGTCGGTGAGCGTGCCGAGCGCTTTCACCCGCAGATTGCGACCGCTGCGATTGCCGATCCAGACGGCTTCGTCCGGGTCGAACTGATCGGCGTGCGCGGTCATTTTCTGCCGCAGTTCACTCTGCAACTTCTGACCCTGCGGCTCGAACGCCGGCAAGTGGGCCGACGCCAACGGCACCAAGAACGACTGGGCACCGTGGTGCGGCAAGAAGCCGTAACTGGCATACAGATCGCGCAGTTGGTTGTGGGCGTGAATCTCTTCCTTGGCTTGTTCGGGGCCGACGTACCCCAGGGCATACGCGGCCGCTTTCAGCACCGAGTAGCCGGCGGAATCGCGGCCGATGGGGCCGGTCGTCACCCACGGCACCCGCCGTTCGACGCGGCCCGGTTGCCGGGATGCTTTCTCCACCGCCACGGTGGTTTGCTCTTCGATGAACTGCACGAGTTCATCGCGGGACTGGAACTTGTTGTCGGGGAGATCGGTCGTCGCAATCATGGTGAACCTCGGGAAACGGGAAAACAGAAACGGACGAGCCAACGGCTTGTCCGACGAGCCACCGGGCTTGTCCCGGTGGTGTGCGATAGACGAAACCCACCGGGGCAAGCCCGGTGGCTCGTGATTCGATACCTTCATCCTGCCGACATCAATTCTTCGAACACGTCGCGGGTCGGGTACGCCCGCCAAATGCGGCCACCGCGGTCGTCGGGGATTTGCCACAGCCAATCGCGCAGGGCGCTCGTTTTCACCAGCCCCTTTTGCAAGGCCAACGTCAACGCACCGGGGTTCTCGGGGATCGGCACCGCCGAGTACTCGAGCAGTTCCCAATCGTCGATGCGGGCACCCTGCGGCAGCGGTTTGACCTTGCGCGGGATGAAGCCGATCGACCAGCCGCGGAGGACGCCTTGCTCGTAGAGCCGGAAGACATCTTCCGCGAACGGCACGTTCTGCGCGAACTTGGTTTCGGCGACGATTCGCCGGGGTTGCAGGTCGAGCCACTGGCACGTTCCAATGGGCGGCACCGCCGTGCGGTTGTGGGCCCAGAGCACCACGGGGTTCAGCAGGAACTCCTCGGCGTTCCGCAGCCCCATGGGCATCACCACATCGCCCCCGCGATCGGGTTCGATGGTGGTGATGACGCTGCGCAGGATCATCTTGGCGGCATCGAGGTGGAGCGTGCGCGCGGCGGGATCGGCTCGGATGAGCGAAGTCATGGAAGAACCTCTGAGTTGAGGGAAACGGAAAAGGCGAGCCGAACTCCGTCAGGAGTCGGGTGAATCACCAATGAGTTGCATTCGCTGTCGAGAATTCGCTTCACCCGACTCCTGACGGAGTTCGGCTCGCCGGATTCGGCAAGATCGGCGCGTCGAATTTCGCATCGGCGATGGGCCGCAGACCGCGGCTCTTGCGGATCTCGTTGTAAGTGCGCAGGCCCCAGTGCGCGTCGAGTTCGTCGTCCTTGCGGCGATCCTCCAACACCCGCGGCGAGCAATCGGGGAAACTCACCACCACGTCGGGGCCGTAGCGGCGGGCCAAGTCGCGGGTCAGCGATTGGCCCAGCAATTCCAGCTTGGGCTGCACCGTGCCCTCGCAGAACATCACCCGCGCCCCGTGCCAGATGTCGGCCCCGAGACCGATGTTCTCGACGATGCCGATCATCGGCAGCGGCACCCGGAACAGCGAGAGGATTTCATCGCGGCTCATCTTCGACGAGTTCAAGAAGTCCATTTCGGCGGGCGTCAGCGTCCAGGGCAACGCCTTCAATCCTTGCTCCAGTACCAGCGGTCGGTGCCAGTTGCCGCGACCCGCAAACTTCTCGGTGAGGCGTTCCTCGAAGCGCTTCAGGGTTTGATCCGAGAGCATCTGTTCGGTCTGCAACACCAAGCCCGGCCGCGACCCCGCCAGGAACGCTTGATAGCGCGACTTCAGCAGTTCCGAATTCGTGTCGACCGTCAACGCGTTGGCTTGCAACGGCGACAATCCGTAGTGCGGGTCGAGCGGATTCGGGTACTTCAGATGCACGATCTCGGACGGGTCGAACCACTCCGTCGGAACGCCCGGTGCCGACACTTCGTACCCCTTCACGAAATTCCGGGCGTCGGGCAGCACCTTCACCCACGGCGTCGGCACGATCCAGAGTTCCACGGGCATTCCCGTCACGCGGTCGTGGGCGATGTACCAGAAGCAGTTGCCCGTGAGTTCCAGCGACACGATGGTGAGGTACCAAAGTTCCCACGGTGTCATCCACGGGTTCGGCTCGTCGAGCAACCGGCAGAGCGGATGCGTGTGCGGCAGCGGCGTCTGCTCGTGCGCCGCCTGACCGCTGTTCACGTACAGGTACGGCTTCTGCCGGGCCGTCTCTTGGGCGATGGCGTTCACCGCCACGTACACCCACGAGGAATAGTTCCGCAGTTGCTCGGCCGGATCGTTCTTCCACCAACCACCGGTCGGGTAGGGCGGCGCGAAGAAACCGGGTGCGGCATTCGCTGAACCGGCTGCGGGTCGGCCACCGGGAGCTTTCAGCCAAGCGCCCAGGCGTTGAATCAAGAGCATGCTTCGATCTCCGCGAGGGTCGGACGGGATGCCGGGTCCAGCCCGTAGGGGCAGGGTGGTTTCAGGGGCGGATCGTCGGGCGAACCCGGCTTCGCGTAGCCGAGACTTTTGAGCACGAAGAGCACTTCGCTCCACGCCGGGTAGCGGCGATGGTATTTTTTCTGGTAGGCGTACATCGCCAGGCCGAATTCGAGTTCCTCCGGGGTGGTGTCGAGTCCGGGGAAGTTGAACGACCCGCGCCGCGGAATGGAGTTCGTAACCATGTGCTCGTCCCTCCGGCCCATTCCGTGGCACTGACTGTATAAACTGATGAACACCAATGGATATAAGTCCGGAAGTGACGGGCGTCAAGCGATTCGCGAAAAGATTTAGTGAAGTAATTTATACCGATCCGTTTGCACGGTATTTGGGGTACGATATTTCCACCGACACCCAACACCCTAAGGACAACCCCATGCGACTCTTAGCCCTCGCCCTACTCCTCGTTCCGGTGTTCGCCTTCGCCGACGAACCGAAGCCCAAGAAACCCAAGTACGAAACCAAAGAGAACCACGATCCGGACGGCATCGGCAAGTTCTACGTCGGCCGCGAGATCGCCCAGGTCATGGGCCACCGGGCCGCCGGATGGCTCGAACGCCCCGAACGCGAAAAAGAAGAGGCCCCCACTAAGCTTCTCAAAGCGCTCGACGTGAAAGAAGGTCAGATAATTGCCGACGTCGGCGCCGGCAGCGGCTACCACGCCTTCCGCATGTCTCCACTGGTCGGCGAAAAAGGGAAGATCCTGGCCGTGGACATCCAGCAGGAGATGCTCGACCTGATGAAGGCCAAGGCGAAAAAAGCCAAGTTGACCAACGTCGAAACGATTCTGGGCACCGAAACCGACCCGAAGTTACCCGTGGGCGAGGTCGATTTGATCATCCTCGTGGATGTCTACCACGAGTTTTCGCACCCCTACGAAATGGCCGAGAAGATGGTGGCGGCACTCAAACCCGGTGGCCGGATTGCCTTTGTGGAGTTCCGGTTGGAAGATGAAACGGTGCCGATCAAGCTGGTTCACAAGATGACCGAACGCCAAGTGATCTTGGAGATGGCCGAATTCACCGACGTGGAACACGATAAAACGATCAAGACGTTACCCTGGCAGCACATCATCTTGTTCAAGAAAAAGGCGCCGAAGAAAGATTAGCCGCGACGCGGAGTCTTCGGAGCGGAGCGCGGCATGACCCCACAATACCTCGAACTCGCCGAGCTGGCCGGCGGGTTTATTCACGAGATCAAGAACCACCTCAACACACTCTCGCTGAACTTGCAGTTGCTCGCGGAAGATTTCGAAGAAGCCCAAACGCCGCTGGAGCGCAAGGCCGCGGGCCGGGTCGACAAGCTCACCGAAGAGTGCCGCCGACTCGTCGATTTGTCGAACGACTTCCTCCGCTTCGCCCGGATCGCCGATCTCACGACCACACCGGCCCACTTGGACGAAGTCCTCAACCGCATGGTCGATTTTCTCGGCCCGACCGCACGGTCGCAGAATGTCGACGTGAACTGGCACGCCGCCCCCGATCTGCCGATGGTCGCCTTGGATGTGGAACTGTTCGAGAAGGTGCTGCTGAACTTGATGCTCAACGCCGAAGACGCGATGCCCGACGGCGGTACCCTCACTCTGCAAGCCCGCGCCGAAGGCACGGAGGTCGTCCTCGACGTCATCGACACCGGCTGCGGGATGGAACCCGAACTCGCGGCGAAAGTGTTCGAGCCGTTCCTCACCACCAAGGCCACCGGGAACGGCTTGGGCTTGGCCACCGCCCGCAAGATCGTCCTGGCCCACGGTGGCACCATCGCCGTTCAAAGCGAACCGGGCTGCGGCACCAAATTCACGATCCGGCTCCCGATAACTTGAGCACCTCGGGTAGCACGTCGACCAATTGCATAATCTCGGCTTCGGTGGTGTAGAAGTGCCCGCTCACGCGGATCAGCATCCGATCCCGCCGCTCGATGATGGGAATTTCGATCCGTCGCTTCCAGAGTTCAGACCGCAATTTCACCCCGTTTACCCCGCTTGGCAACTCGAAGGCCGTCAACGATCCGTGCATCCCCGGCACATCCGGTGTCGCCAATTTCAACCCGAGTGCTTGCAGTTTGGCCCGGCTGAACGCGGCCAGCTCGGCCATGCGGCCACGGATGGCGGCCCAGCCCAGTTGCGTTTGAAAATCGATGGCACTCGGCACCGCGAGCCAAGGGCAGACATCGCGGGTGCCGTCGAACTCGAGAAACCGCGTCCGCCAAGTGCTGCCGTACCCATCGCGGGCATCCGGGTGCACCGTCGCGTCGTCGGGGTGGTAGCCCCAACTCACTTGCAACGGCTGCAACCGATCTTCGTTCCCGTTGCCGATGGCCAAGAATCCGGCGCCGATGGGGGCGAGCAACCACTTGTGCAAGTTCGCGGTGTAGAAGTCGGCCCGCACCGCATCGACGTTCAACGGCAGCATCGCCGGGGCGTGGGCACCATCGACCACCGTCAGAATGCCACGCCGGCGCGCTTCCGCACAAATCTCCTGGGCGGGCAGCACCAACCCGGTCGACGAGATCACATGGCTGAAGAACAAGAGCCGCGTGCGTGCCGTCATCGCCCGTGTGGCCGCTTCAATCATTTCAGCCGGATCACGGGGTTGTCGCGGCAGCGCGAAGGTGCGAATCGTCAACCCTTGGCGCTGCGCGGCCCGTTCCCAGCACCACTCCATCGCCCCGTATTCGTGATCGCTCAGCAGAAGTTCGCCGGGGCCGTTCAACCGCAATCCCGAGGCGATCAGGTTGATCGCACACGAAACATTCGTCGTGAAGATCAGCCGTTCGGGGGCCGTGCCGAGGAACGCTGCGGTGCGAACCCGCGCGTCCCAGAGCAGCGGCGGAAGTTGGCGCCCGAAGAAATCCGTCGGCCCAGCCGCCAGGCGACGGCGCAATTCGTTGGCACACTCGAAAACCGGCGTCGGCGTCGGCCCGTACGACCCCGTGTTCAACATGCAGACGCTTGGATCGAGCGGGACCAGTTTGCGAGCAGCCGTCCAATCGGTGGTCATGGTGTTCCAGTGGGTTCAGTTCACATTCAATTTTGGTCGGGCCGCCCGCAGTCCTTCGATCCCTTTCGGCGTCACCTTGGTGTCGCCGAGATTGACGTGCTTCAGTGCGGGCAACCCTTTCACGACTTCCAGGGCGGCATCGGTGATGCTCTTGCATTGATAGAGTTCCAACTTTTCGAGGTTCTTCAAGTCCTTGAGGTGCGCCAGACCGGCGTCGGTGATGGCGGCCGAAGCCAAATCGAGTTTCTTGAGACCGGTCAGACCCGTCAGCGAT
>JANXWE010000113.1 GCA_025351325.1 Fimbriiglobus sp. | reverse complement strand
AACAGGGGTTGAACAAAGAAGATCTGGGCGAGGAGGGGTGGGCGGAGATGCTTCGCATCCTCGAAATCGTCAAACAGGACAAGCGCAACATCGTCATCGGCGAAGACCGCTTGAAACTGATGGGCAAGCGGGTCGGCGACGAGGTCAAGTTGTTCGGCACGAACTACCGGGACATTGAGTTTGAATGCAAGATCGTCGGCGCGTTCCCGGCCGGCAGCCGGTTGGCCAACGGTGCGGCGATGCGGTACGACTACCTATTGGCCAAGTTGGACGATTACAAAGTCCGGAAAGGGACCGCCCACCCGCTGGCGGATCGCTGCCTCAACCTCGTCTGGGTGCGGATGCCGTCGAAAGTCGCGTTCGAGCAACTCAGTGCAATAGTGAACAAAACCAGTACCTTCGGCGCGCCGGCCGCGAAAATGGAGACGTTCTCCGCCGCCGTCGGGTCGTTCCTGGAGCCGTACAAGGACATCTTTTGGGGCATGAAGTACATCATCATGCCCGCGATCGTGGCTATCATGTGTCTGGTCATCGGGATCACGATTACGATCGGCGTCCGCGAGCGCTGGACGGAAATGGCCGTGCTGAAAGTCCTCGGCTTCCAGCCGTGGATGGTGATGGCGATGATCGTGTCCGAGTCCGTGCTGATCGGCCTGTTCGGGGGGATGCTCAGCACGTGGAGCGTGTACTTCCTCCCGGCGTTGATCCGCACCGTCACCAAAGCCGTCGGCGTCAAGTTCGCGTTCTTCGACACCTTCAACTCGCCGATGGAAATCGTGATCTACGGCCCGTTGCTCGGAATCGCGGTCGGCGTCATCGGCGCGGCGATGCCGAGTTGGAACGCCCGCAAAGTGAAAGTCTCCGAAGTCTTCGCCCAGGTGGCCTGAACCCGAACGCAGGATCGACCCGATGAATGCGGTTTTGCACCCCTTGTGCGCGTTCTTGCAATTCTGCAACGGTTTTTCCACGCCCATCCTCTCGGTGGGAGTCCTGCGCCGCTTCGTCAAGCCGCGGGTCGACGACGATGGTCGCCGAGCCCAACCCGGCGAAGGGATCGGACGCCTCGGTAAGACGATCTTGCTGGAGCTGCTGGCGTTCGTGCTGAGCTTGGTCTACTGGATCATCCCCGGCGGGATCGCGGCAGGTGTGGCAGTTGCGACCGGCATCGCAACAGATCCCTCCAAGCCCAGCCCATTGGTGTCGATCGCCTTTTGCTTCACCCACGGACTCCTGACGGCGACGGGCTATTTCTGGGTCCACCGGCAAGGTACCGAGACCGCGGACGATTGGAACGCCTTCGGGATCGGGGTCCGGCTCCGGTTCAAAATCTTGCAGTGGCTCGGCACGGCGCTCGTGCTCGGCCTATCACTGTTGCCGTTGTCGGCGCTGCTACTCGCCTTCCCGGCCATCATGCCGCAGGAATCGGTCCTGTCCGAATCGGTGGGCGGGCGACCCGGCTTTTTCCGCCGGACCTTCGGCCGAGTCACCGCCTTGGCCTCCGGATTGGTCGTCTTCCTCGCGATCTTGGCCTGCTCGGTCGAACTCGTCAGCCGGCTGCCCCTCGGCGAGCGCGGCTCCTTCGCCGTGATCTCCCGGACGCTCCTCTTGGCCCCCGCCGACCTGATGGGCCGAACCGAGACCGAGCGCAAGGCGGCCCTCGACAACATCCCGTCGGAAGAACTCCGGACGCTGCTCAAGACGCCCCTGCACGAGAAGCTCCCGCCGGCGATGGTGGAGCACTGGCAGTTCGTCTTCCTCGCGATCTACGGCTTCGACGTGCTGCTGCTGCTGTTCATCGGCAAGGTGCCGCTGGCGTACAACCTGCGCAACGTCCGCGTCCGCTGGAAGACGAACGCCATGACCGCCGTCTCGTTCGCCGCCGTCATCGCCCTGCTGTCGTTCCTGCTCGCGTTCGTCAACGGCATGAACAACATGACGGAGAACACCGGCATCCCCGGCAACGTCTTCGTGCTGAGCGACGGGTCGACCGACGAGATCTTCAGCTCCCTCGACTACAAGGACATGGGCAACCTCGAACAGTTGAAGGTCGCACTCGACGAAAAGAACCGACTTTTGAAAGTCCCCGTCGGGATCAAACAGAAGGAGTTCGGCGGCAAGATGCGCCCGCTCGCCAGTTGGGAGACGTTCTACAGCATCAACCAGCCGGTGCCGAACAGCGAGCCGCCCCGGCGTCGCTTCGTGCAACTCCGCACGCTGGAAGATCCGCTCATCGCGGCCGAGGTCCACGGCGTCGCGCTGTACCCCGGCGGCCGCTGGATGGGGGACAACGGGGTGGAGACCGACCCGGACAAGCCGGAGAAGTTCGCCATCGAGTGCGTCCTCGGCGAAGGGATCGCGGAGACGCTCGGGCCCGACTACGGGAAGAGGCGGCTGGTGACCGGCGACACTTTCCAACTGGGCGAGATGACGTGGAAGGTGATCGGCGTCATGAACTCCGAAGGGAAGACCTACGGCTCCGAGATCTGGGCCAAGCGGATCGGCCTGATTTACAAGCCGTTCGGCAAAGAGAAGCCGACGACGCTCATCATGCGCACCGAGGCCGACACGAAGGGTGCCTCCCGCAAGTTCGCCTACGAATTGAACTCCCGCTACACCCAGCACAAGCTCAAGGCCTACTCGGAACCCGACTACTTCGCCGAGCTGACGAAGACGAACAACTTCTTCCTCACGGCGATCATCATCGTCTGCGTGGTGATGGCCATCGGCGGCGTCTTCGGCATGATGACGACCATGTTCGCCACCATCGCCTCGCGTATCCGCGACATCGGCGTGCTGCGGTTGCTCGGGTTCAAACGCTGGCAGGTGACGGTGTCGTTCCTGCTCGAGTCGCTGGCCGTCGCGACCGTCGGTGGGGCGCTCGGCTGCGCGTTCGCGTGGCTGGTCGCCGACGGGCGTTCGTCGGTCAGTATGCTCTCCGCCGGCGGCAACGGCCCCGGTGGTAAGAGCGTGGCACTCACCATCAACGTCGACGCCCAAGTCGTCGCGATGGGCATGCTCTTCACGCTGGTGATGGGCCGCTTGGGAGGCTTGGTGCCGGCTCTCAGCGCGATGAGAATCAAGATTTTGGATTCGCTGCGGTAGAGCCGAACTTCAAAATGATGTTCCGGCGATTCGGATCAGACCCGACTTTGCCACCCAGAGTGAGACTCATTGCCGGCGTCTTACTCTGGCGAGAAGCTCAGCGTGTGTCAGCACGTTGGTCGGATCGGCATCGAGTTCGGCCATCCGCCGGCCCAAGTCGGCTTTCTGCGCCGGCGTTGGTTCTGGCGGAGCAGAATCCACTTCCAACGAATCCCAGAGCTTCCACGCCAGCTCACGCTGAGAATCCGCACCCATTTTGCCGATCTCTTCCAGCATCGCTTCTACGGTCATGGCTATTCTCCCGGTGACGCACTCCAATACTACGATCCGTAATCGATGTCCTCGACGTTGGCCCGGTGCTTCAAAATGAAGTCCCGCCGACCTTCCACTTCGGTGCCCATCAGCATGCGGAACATCTTCTCCGCTTGCAGCACGTCGGTCATGGTCACCTTCAACAAGGTGCGACGTTTGGGGTCGAGGGTGGTGTCCCACAGTTCCTCGGGATCCATTTCACCCAGCCCTTTGAACCGCGTGATGGTCAACCCCTTCTCGCCAGTCTTGCGAATCTCGGCATACAGCTCACGCAGGTTGTGCAGTTCTTTATGCGACTCGCCGTTCACGAGGTGGTAGCGCACGAACGGGTCGCGGCCAGCGGGGCGCGGCAGCGGTACTAGGTCCTGTGCGGTGAAGCCGAAGTCGGCGAGCTTCACCAGTGCCCGGTTGAGCATCCGCACTTCGTGCCATTCGTCGCGGCTGAAGCGAAACCGTTCATCGATCTCGGCTGGTAACTTGACGTTCGGATCGGCGCTCACGGCCATCGTCGGCACCGCCTCGCCGACCGTCAGTTCGTGCTTGAGCAGCAGCGATTGTTCGACGCGGAACGCTTCGACTTCTTCCTGCGAGTAGAAGAAGTGCTCCTTGGCCCCGAGCCGCACTTGGAAC
>JANXWE010000038.1 GCA_025351325.1 Fimbriiglobus sp. | reverse complement strand
GCGTCCGACATTCAACTGGAAATCGACCACGGCTCGCGGGCCGCGATCGTCGGCGACAACGGCCAAGGGAAGACAACCTTCCTGCGCACCATCGTTGATTCACTCGATCCACTGGCCGGGGAAGTTCGTTGGGGCCACGGTTGCCACATCGGCGTCTACGCCCAGCACGTTTACACGACCCTGCCCGACGGTCAAAACGTCTGGGATTATCTTCGCTCGAAAGCGGCCGTGGGTACCAATGACCAAGAAGTTTTGGATGTCGGTGGCTCGTTCTTGTTCCGTGGTTCGCACATCAAAAAGCCGATCTCGGTGCTGAGCGGGGGCGAGCGCGCCCGCCTCTGCATGGCCGGGCTGCTGCTGAGCAAGCACAACGTGCTGATCCTCGACGAACCGGGTAACCACTTGGACGTCGATACCGTGGAAGCGCTGGCGGAAGCGCTCTTGGATTACAAGGGCACGCTGATTTTCACCAGCCACGACCGGCACTTCCTGAAGCGGGTGGCGAGTAGCATCGTGGAAGTCCGCGACGGCCGGGTGGTGAACTACCGGGGCCAGTACGAAACCTACTTGGCCCGGGTGAACGACGAGATCGACGCCGGAGAACGCGAGTTGGCCACCGAGCGGAAGAAACTGCCACCGGAGGTGTTGAAAGCGTCGGCATTGGCGGCACGCACCGTGCAACGCACCGAGAAGGAAGCCCGCAAAGAGTTGAAGACCACCGAGAAGTTGATCTCGCAACTCGACGGCCAGAAACGCACCCTGACGGCACAGTTTCTGGATTCCACCAACGACGCGGTTTCGAAACGGTTGGATGCGGAAATCATCGCTGTGACTGAGCTCCTCAGCGAAGCTGAGGAGCGTTGGAGCCAACTCCAGGAAGAGTTGGAAGCCGTGGCGTGAACCGCGCTGTTAGCGGGGCCACTGCACCCAACCCATTCCTTTGGCCGACCACAATCCGGCACCCAGTATCAAAGCGAGGCCCGCGACCCCGAGCAAGTGCTTGAGCGCGGGTGTCCGCGTGACAGCGCCGAGCGGCCCCATCCAAGCGAGGGTTGATTCGATCAACCAGTTCGCCCCGACCAACGGCCAAGCGAGAAACGGGACACCGGAACGCGGTGCTTCCGGGAATTGGGATGCCGGCGGCGAATCGGCAAACGGATTCACGTCGGTCATGTCCATGCGGCCGAATGCGTTCGGCATTCCCGCAGCCGAAGCCGATTCGGAATCGTGTCCGTGGTGCGTCTTTTGGTAACCGTACGGCGTCGCCGGGGCATCGACTCCGCGCAGGGTGCCTGGCCCACCCGACACCGCATAATCTGGAACCGGTGCCGCGAACGGACGAGAGATGGCCACAGGTGCCGGAACAGCGTTGGCGAAACTCGGTTCAAAGGCGATCGCCGGTTCCGGTTCGGACGCGATATAAGGCGACTTGTTTGCCGGAGTGGAATCCGACCGCCACAGACTCACCGAGGGACGAGTGGCTGGCACCGGCATGTCCGGGAGTGGCAGCGGTGGGGCCGGGGGAATTTTGACGATGTCGCTCTTATTCAATGGGAGCGAAAGCATCCGTTGGAGGAGCGCATCGAGTTCGTCGAGTTGTTGACGGGTGAGGTCGTTCGGGGTGGGCAATGTCGCCATACGCGAATCCTTTCGCATCCTCAGGGTGCAATCTGCGAATATGGTATGCCAACTCTACCGACAAATAAAGAGCAATCGTTTTAATTGGTGCGCCAACCGATTCTGGCGTCGCGCTGGCCTATGTCAGGTGCTACTCTAACTCTTGTTCTTGTGACTGCGGAGAATACCTCCTGCCTCTGTGGACGCTACGGACGCATCAGACACAAGAACAGTAGACAGAATGACGATTGCGTCACAATCTTAAACGATTGGCCAGTCATGGGTTCGGGTCATTTTGTTCGGCGTCGCGTCATCTTTGGTGATTATTGTTGTCTTTGCCAGCTTCTTCGTTTTGAGCGGTGTCCTGCCGAGACTTGGGTCAGTCAGGTGTGCCAGTAACAATTGTTGCACCCCGTTTTAATCGGTCGAAGGGAGAAATTCCGATATCCTTGCGACCCCATTTCATCCTGGCGTCCGACCCTCGAAGACTCGACCGGACGAAGACAACCTCAAGGTTGAACTCCAACAAATCAGCTATTCACCCAGGCCACCGGAACGGAGCAGTACATCTTTCCGATCAGTCGGCTTCGTGGGGAACAAGAGTGGGTCGGTTTCCGGGCCGACGGATGCGGGCCGGGGTGCGGAAGGGGATTTCAGACCGGGCAGACTGCCCGCATTCGCATTCGATGGTAGTTTCTGGTAATACACCACAGCGATGACGAGCACCGCCGACAACCCGGCCAACAGTCCCAGCTTCGCGTCGTTTGCCATCGGTTGCTCCATAACTTATTTTTGTAACCTTGGATCACGACCGAACGTCCGATCTGGGAACTTGACCGGAACCGCCGGGATATTTCAGACCAGACACGATACGCCCGCGATTGTCCGCACAATCCGTGCGGCGATGGCAACCGCTCCATCTTTCCGAATCGGTGCCACGATGACACTCGTACTCTTGGCAGCGCTCGCCATCGTTTTCGCGGCCATCGTGGCGTCGATGCGTGGCATCGATGTCCGCTTATCGCTCTTTGTCGCGGCGTTGCTGCTTGGGGCGCTCGCCGGCGATCTCCCCGCCATCTCACGGGCCTTCTTCGAGACTTTCAGCAGCGAAAAATTCGTCGTGCCAATCTGCTCGGCGATGGGCTTCGCCTACGTCCTGAAACAGACCGGCAGCGATACCCAATTCGTCCGGTTGTTGATAGCACCGGTGCGACGGATCGGTTGGCTCTTGGTGCCCGGTGTCGTACTCGTCGGCTTCACGGTGAACGTGCCGCTCATCAGCCAAGCGAGTACCGCCGTCTGCCTGGGCACGGTGGTCGTGCCGTTGATGCAAGCTGCTGGCTATTCCCGGCGTACCATCGGTTCGACGCTGCTGCTCGGTGCGTCTATCGGTGGCGAACTCCTTAACCCCGGCGCACCCGAACTCTTGAGCATCAAAAAATTCACCGGCACCGACACCCAGATTCTCTCGCAGCACTACATTCCGCAGTTGGTCTTCCCGCTCCTCGGCATCACCACGGTCGCCTTCTGGCTCCAGACCATTTGGCTGGAACGCAAATCGAAGCCAACACCAATCGAACCGACGTCAGCGGTGGCCTTGGAACCGCTGAACCCCCTGCGGGCGGCTGTGCCGTTGGTGCCGCTCGGGCTGCTGCTCCTGTCGGGGCCACCCTTTTCGCTCTTCCACATCCCCGACTTCTGGCTCACGATTGGTTCGGTCGATGGGCTGCGCAGTCGGCAGATCGGCCTCGCGATGCTCGTCGGCGTGATCGTCGCGGCACTGGCGGCCCCGCGCAAAGCCAAGGGGTGCATGAAAGCGTTCTTCGAGGGGGCTGGCTACGGCTTCGCCAACATCGTCAGCTTGATCGTGATCGCCACGTGCTTCGGTGAAGGCATTCGGGTCGTCGGCTTGGCGGACGCCCTCGGCGAGTTCATCCGGGGCAATCCGAGCTGGCTGCACCCGCTCACGGCCGCGGTCCCGTGGGCATTCGCGTGGGTCAGTGGCTCGGGGATGGCCAGCACTCAGAGCCTATTCGGATTCTTCAGCGAACCGGCCGCGAACTTGCAGCAAGACCCCAATTCCATCGGTGCGATGGTGGCCGTCAGTTCGGCGGTGGGCCGCACCATGTCACCCGTCGCAGCGGTCGCCCTCATGTGCGGCACGCTGACTGGCGAAAGCCCCGTGGCCCTGGTGAAACGAGTGGCCGGGCCACTACTAATCGGACTCGCCGGCGTGGTGCTTTTGCGGATGTTAGGCTGGGTTTGAAACAGAGCGGGAATGGAAATGGCCGAACGAATCCTGTTCATCACCGGGAAACTAGCGGAGTCGGCACTGCGCCGGCAGCTCGCCGTGCTCGCGCCGCAGGTCGGCTTCGAGTACGACGTCGCCGTGATGCCGATCACCGTGGCCGCACTCTTGACGACGCCGTGGATCGCCAAGCGGTTGCAGATGCCCGACGGGGCGGATCGCATCGTGCTGCCGGGGTTGTGCAAAGGGGATGTGGCCGCCCTGCGGACGATCACCGCGGTGCCGGTGCAACTCGGCCCGAAGGATCTGCGCGACCTCCCCGAGTTCTTCGGGCGCCGCAGTGGCCCACCCGAAGATTACGGCCCGCACGACATCGCCATCGTCGCGGAGATCAACCACGCCCCGCAGAAGTCGCTTGCGGAAATCGTGCGGATTGCGAATCACTACCGCGACTCCGGCGCCGATTTCATCGACCTCGGTTGCGATCCCGGTTCGACTTGGGCCGGTGTCCGCGAAGCCGTGAAGGAGCTGAAATCGCAGGGGTTCCGCATCTCCATCGACAGTTTCGACGTCGGCGAAGTGCGGCTGGCCCTCGAAGCTGGGGCAGAACTTGTCCTGAGTGTGAGCGGGGTCAATTTGGCGGATGCCAGCCGGATGCTGCGCGACTTTCCGCACGCGGAAGTCGTGGCCGTCCCCGATACCCCCGACGACTTACCGAGTTTGTGGCGCACCGTGGATGTGCTGAAAGAGAACGGGGTGAAGCACCGGCTCGATCCGATCGTGGAACCGATCGGCTTCGGCTTCGCCGCGAGTTTGGGCCGCTACCTCGAAACGCGCCGGCGCTTCCCCGATGCCGAGATCATGATGGGGATCGGCAACCTCACGGAACTCACCGACAGCGATACCGCCGGGATGAACGTGCTGCTCGCGGGCTTCTGTCAAGAGGTCGGCATCCGCAGCGTGCTGGCCACCGAGGTGATCAATTGGGGGCGAACTGCCGTGCAAGAGTTCGCGCTGGCCCGTCGTTTGGTGCACTACGCGGTGACGCACAAGACGCTCCCCAAGCGGCTCGAACCGAATTTGGTGCTGCTGCGCGACCCGAAGCTACACGAACTCGGCGAGGTAGCGCTGGCGGAACTGGCCGAGCGAATCACCGATCCAAACTACCGGATCTTCGCCGAGCGCGGCGAATTGCACATCCTCAACGGTGACCATTACTTGCGAGGTACCGACCCGTTCGCCCTCTTCAGCGAGTTGTTGAAACTCGATTCCAAACTCGATGCGAGCCACAGTTTCTACCTCGGCTACGAGTTCGCTAAAGCCGTCACCGCGTTGACACTGGGGAAGCAGTACACCCAGGACAACGCCTTGCGTTGGGGCTTTTTAACGGTGCCGGAGACGGGTCATCGGGTGTGAACCGATCTCACGGAGATTCGTCGAACCACACATCGCAGAATCCCGAACCGTCGGTCAGAAAATGCCAGCCCACCGGGAGTGCGAGGAACGGCAAGACTTGTGGGCAACGCTCCGCCAAGTGCTCGACGCAAAGGGGTTGGTAGAAGTCGGCATCGTCCGACCATTCGTCACCGGCATGAATGTACCAGCCACAAGTGGTTAAGGTGCCGGCGACGCGAACACCATGGATCGGCAGCCGCCCGAGCGTTTGCAAGGCGATGCCGACATTCGTTCCCGGCTTTGGCGGCTCGTAAGCGGTACCGTAAGTCCTGCAGAGGTTGAGTGAATTAGTCCGCATTGTACCCCGCCGGAAACTGCTTGACTTTCTCCCCGGCAATGCGGTACAGCGCAATCGCGGCCTGAATCTGCACGCTCTCGCTCTCGTCGGTCAGCAGCGTCCGCATCAAAGCGGTGGCCGCAACCACTTTCATCCGCCCGAGCGCATGGATGCCATTGCACCGTTCTCCGACGTCCTTTTTGGTGTCGCCGGCCAACGCGGTCAGCAAAGGGATTGTCTTGGGATCGCCGATTTCGCCGACGGTCAGCGCGGCCCAAGAGCGGACGCCGGCATCGGCGTCGTCCATCGCCGCGACCAATTCGGGCGGAGCGACCTTGAGTTTGAAGAACCGGAGCGCGACCGCGCCGCGTTCCCGAACCTTCGCGTCCCGGCTCTGCAACTGTTCGAGGAACGGCTTCAGCAACTTCTCGTCGCGGGTGATTTGGTACAGAGCTTGAGTCCGGGCGTCGGCCAGCGAATCGTTGCCTTTCGGGTCGGCCGGGATTTTCAGATTTTTCAGCTCGGCGACCGCCTGGTCGGAGAGCTTGGGGAAGCGGGCCGCGAGTTCGGCGATGGCGAACGTGGCGTCCCGGCGGGCCGTCGCTTTCCCGACCATGCACCCCATTACGAATTCTGTCTCCTTGTCGCTGCTGACGGCTTTGGCCAAGGCGGGCAAGCACTGATCGGTGCCGCATGTCCCCAAGGCTTTCGCGGCGAGGCTGCGGATGCCGGCGTCCGGATCGTCCTTCAACACGCCCGTCAGGAAGGTGTCGAGCGTCGCATCGGGCTGCTTGGGAAGCAGCCCGAACACGACCCGACGCACGTCCGGGCTAACCTCGGCATGGAACGACTTGTCCAACATAGCAATTCTGAGAGCGGGAGTCCGCGCGGCGTTCGCATCCTCGGTGATTTTCTCCCGTCGCTCCGCTTCTTCCCGGGACGGTGGCCCACCCCGCGAGCGTTCGACCGCGAACACGGCGACGATCAAGGCCGCCCAATAGCAGATCGGATGGGTCATTGTTTTCTCCTCCGGGGATTGTCGACACGTGAGGTGGATTGTACACGCTCCTGACAATCGCCTTGTAACGACCGTGTCACGCCCTACCGGCCCAAGTCCGCGACGCACTCGTCCCAGAGGGCGTCGAGCGTGCGGCCGGCGATCACCTGAAAATCATCGACCTTGAATTCTTTATCCTGCATCTTGCGGTTGAGCTTGTCGACCGACCCGGGGGTTCGCTCCTCGAGCCAGAGGAGAAACCGGGCCGCCGTCCGGTAGCTGTCTTTGTAGCTCTGTTTGGCGGTCAGGTTTTTCGGCAGACTCCAGCCGCCCTGGTCCTTCGGCCCGTACACATGGCGGGCGTAGTCGGCGATGCCCTCGTGCAGGATCAGGTCGCCGGCTTTGCCAAGAGTGGTTGGGGCTTGCACCCGTAATAGTCGCACGCCCGCTGCCGCACCTCGTCCGCCGACAACTTCCGGTCCGGTTCGACGATGGCCCGCTTGCCGTGCACCCACTTCGGCTCGATCGGGTTCAGCCACGGGGCCTTCACCGGCAGCCCGCACACCCGGATGCGGCACCCGCTCTTGGCCCGCCGCACCCGCCGGTTGTGCCGCTCGACCCATTGCCGGACCCGCTTGCTCACGTGCCAGGCGGCGTTGTCCCAGACGAGGACGAACACGTTCTTCCCCTCGCCCGCCAGTTGCCCACACACCCATCCGAGGAACTCCTCGGTGGTCGCACTCACCGGCCGCCCCTCACAGAACCGGAGCATCATCCCGCCGGTGTCGGACCGCAGAACCCCGTAGCAGGCGACCGCTTCCCGCCCGCCCGCCCCCTTGGGGTCGCGGGCGTTGGCCCCGAGTCGGAGCGGGTCGCCGGCCGCCCACGCGAAGAGGTCGGGTTGGGCCAGCCGCGTCCACCAACACTCGTCCTGGAACCCGACCACCCAATCGGGGTTGCCCGCGGCCCGGGCGATCAGCCGATCCCGCAGTTTTTTTTCTTGGCGTAGTCGGGGTCCGGACTGGTGATCCAGTGCTTGGCCCGCGTCCACCCGATGCCGAGCCGGGCGAGCACGCCCCGCATCCCCTCGGCCGTCAGCCGCCGGGTCGTCCACCCCCGGGCGTGACAGACTTCGGCCGCCAGGGCGAGCGTCCACAGGCTCGTGGGCTTCCCGAACTCCCGGGGCCGGCGGTGGAGCAGGTCCTTGAGGCCGTCGTCGTGCGTGCGGTCCCAGACGCGAGCCGGGGCTTTGGCCACCGGCGGCTTGCGAGTGAGGCACCCGAGCCCGTCGGCGTGGAACGCCCGGATCGCGTTGCGGACGGCTTGGGCGGACAGCCCGACGGCGGTTCCGACGACCGCCGGCCCGGCCCCGCCGGCGCTGGCGAGGAGGGCTTGGGAGCGGCGGACGGTGAACCCGTCGGCCGACCGGAGGCCACGCCGGAGGGCCTGCCGCTCGTCGGCCGTCAGTTCGCGGACCAGCATGGTTGGTGTCATCGGGTTAGCTTATGCCGACCGACGGAATGGCACACCAAGCGATCTGATCCGGCACTCGGTCAACCAACCCGGGCCGCTGTCGCCGGGATATTGCTGAACCGCGTGGGTCAGTTCGTGCGTCAGCAGGGCGACGTCTTTCGGGTGCTTGATGAGCCACTCGGTGCTGACCTCGATCTTGTCCTCGGAACACTGGGCCGGCACCCGCAGCCCTTTCACGAACACGATGCGGATGGCCCGTGGGGCCGGCTTGACCGGCGACTCGAATCGCGCGAGCAGCTTCGGGTAGCCCTGGTAAAACAGGGTGGTCAACTGGCCAGCAACCGGGGCCAGTTCGGCGTCCACATCCCCTTCGAGCGTCAGGGAAATCGGCTTCGCCGGTTTGGCGGGCTTGTCTTCGGCCCGCAGGCAGACAGGAAACGCGACGACGAATGCGAACCCGGCTAAAAAGGTCAGCAATCGGATTCTGGTCGGCATGGTGAAGTCTCGTGGGGGAATTACGGCGTGACTCACTGGGGTTCGTATTGCTTGACGACCTTCCATTTTTTCTGAACCTTCGGCCACAATACCACACGGTAGTGATCACTTCCTTCGATACCGAATTCGTCGATGGTGCCAAAGCCACCGTGGAACGAACGTACCCGGTACCAGCCCGGTTCGACCGTGAAATCCGCGACCGGGCCACCGGTGCATTCGTGGACTTGGAGTTGCCCGGTCGGAAGATGCAGGCTCGCTTCGGCGATGTGATCCCAGGCGTTGGAATCGTAAGTTGGTTCGGCGTCGTGGATTTCAATTTCCAGGGCGACGGTTCGATTGCGCTCGGTTTGAATCACGACCACATTCGGCCCGACTTTGATCCGGCGTCGCACGTCCGCGTCGTCGTACTCCGTCGGGGCTTGCGGATTCATCCCGGAATCCCACAGGTAAAACTGGTGGTAATCGGCGGACACCTTGCAAGCGATATTTTGTAAACGCATGGTACCTCAACAGGGTGTTGGAGTTCAACCTATACCGGAACGCACGTCGAGCCTCGAAGACTTGCCCGACGGAGACAACCGGAAGGTTGAACTCCAACGGGATCGAACTCGGACTATATTACCATTCCCATGTCCCGTCCGGAGCATCCACATTATGGCTATCCCTCCCCTTGCCATCGGCGTGTGCAGTTGGTCGTTGCAAGTCACCAGTATCCCGGAGTTGGCAGGCTTCCTCAAAAAGCTCGACATTGACGTGGTTCAAATTGCGTGTGGTGATCCCCACCACGCTTCTTGGAACGAAGGCGAGGCGATGCCCGCGGCGGCCCTCGCGGCCGGGTTCCACATGTCCGGAACGATGCTCGGTTTCCCCGGCGAAGACTACACCACCCCGCAGCACATCGAGCGCACCGGTGGGTTCGGCGACCCTGCCACCCGGCCCGAACGCCTCGAACGATTCCGCTGGGCCATCACCCGGACGAAACAACTCGGGCTGACAGACATCATGCTCCACGCCGGCTTTTTGCCGGAAGTCGGTGGTGAAGGCCGCCGGGCGTTCCTCGATACGCTGGCCGAAGTCGCCGACCTCGCCGGCCGCGCGGGGATGATCGTCGCCTTTGAAACTGGCCAGGAAACCGCGGCACTCTTGCGGCGGACGCTCGACGACTTGCAGTGCCCGAATTTGAAGGTCAACTTCGACCCCGCCAACATGCTGCTGTACGACAAAGACGACCCACTCCAAGCACTCGACATGCTCGCTCCGGACATCCGGAGCGTCCATTTGAAGGACGCCAACCGGCCGACGGTTCCGGGGACGTGGGGCAGCGAAGTGCCACTCGGAATGGGCCAGACGAACACCAAAGCGTTCGTGAAGAAATTAGTGCGGGTCGGCTACCGAGGTTCCCTCTGCATCGAAAGGGAAGTCGGCACCCAGGCCGAACGGTTCGCCGACATCGCCCACGGGGTTCGCTTCTTGAAGGATTGCTTGGCCGAAGGAAAATGACTCAGGAGGCTGGCGGATCGCTCGGCTCGGCAATGGCCCGGTAGCGGTAGCCCGTGTCCACTTGCTCGAAGCCGAGTGATTTGCAGATGCCGACCCCGGCGGGATCGTCGGCCCAGACTTGCAACTCGGCCATGGCGAAGAATTGATCTTGGAGCAGTTTCAAAATGCTCGCCAGCAGGAACTTCGCCAAGCCTTGCTTGCGAAGGTGGGCCCGGATTTCGACATCGAACAGCCCCGCCGAGGGCATGTTCCACTTCCAACTGAAGCCTTCCAAATCCCAGTGAACGGCGCGGCCGGCCGGTTGTCCGGTCATTTTATCAACGATGCGGAATTCCGTCGGCTCCAGGGTGCCCCAGATGCACTCTTCCCACCACGAACTGCTCACCGTTGGCCGAATCAGTTGGATGTCGTAACGGCGTCGCAAGCCGGCAAAGCGGGCATCGGCGACGTGGATTGGCGTGTCGAGCCGACGTTGGAAAGTGACGTGCGCTTCCCCTTTTTCGTAACCCACTTTGTTCAGGAACGCATCGGCGTCCGGTTCACTTTCCAAAATCCCCGGCGAGTTCGCCCCACCATACAACCCGAACAGGAACGGGTTGAACGGCCGTTGGGCACCGAACACAATCACTTCCGAGCCACGCTCACGGAGATAGACTTCGGCACGCTTCACGAGTTCGCGGCCGATGCCCCGCTTGCGATACTCGGGCCGCACGATGACGCAGCAGATGACACCGCCGGTTGGGTCGAGGGCGGTGCGCTCTTCATTCGGCCCGAACCCGGCCAGTGCGAATCCGGCGACCTTTTTGGTATCGGGATCGACCGCGAGAATCAGTCCGTTCCGGTCGAAGTAGGGCTTGCTGAGAATCCAGCGGTCGATGAGTCCGGCCAGCCGCAACGGGTACGACCCACGACCGCTGAGGGCCTCGTTCCACACTTCCACCAGCGCCGGAGGATCATCGTTGCGGAAGGGGCGGTACAACATGGGTCAAAATTCATGCTACGGGTGGAATGCTTCGCCTTACGATAGTCGGCATGGCCCGCGAATGGAAGGGGATGGCGGAAAATGTCCGACCCCCAGCAAAATGCGGACGCTGCATAAGCCCGTCCGGGATTCGCAAAATGCTTATTATAGGAATTTATGCTGAATGGTGCTTGACAGTTCCTTTACTGCCGATTACTGTGACGATCCAGTTCGGATTCGATCATTCAGCAGGAGTTCTTCCATGCTCAAACGATTCCTCAACCCGTCGAAGTCGGTCAATCGCCCCCGCATTGCCCCCCTCCCAGCTTGCCAAGTTGCGGCTGGAACAGTTGGAAGCTCGTGACGTGCCCGCGCTCTGGGCCGTGCAATTGATGGGCAGCACGGCGGGCGACACGGCCGCGACCATCTCCGATTCCCTCACCGCCAACACCAGTCTGCCGACCGATGCCAGCGGGGCCACCCTCGTCGAAGCCAACTCGGCCCAAGAGGCCGTGGGACTGGCGATCACGGGTAACATCACGGTTCAGCACGCCGGCGAGACGCTCACCTACTCGATGGATCCGGCGAACATCGGTACCACGGCGGCGGAGCATCAAACGCTCTTGTTCGATAACGGCGTGATCCGGCTCGAGGACATGGCCCGCTCCTCGAAGGGCAGCGACTGGGATTACAACGATCGCTCGTGGACGACGAGTGTGCAAGAAGTGCCGGCCGGATCATCATCGTCGTCGAGCAATCCGACGTTCGTGTGGATCACCTACGGCACCGGCACGGCCGAAAACAGCAGCACCGACGGTTGGTTCACCGTCCACCGCAACATCACCGCCGGCGCGCTCACCGTGAACTACGGCGTGCCGTCGGGAAGTGCCACACTCAACGTGGACTACACGCTCGTGGGCAATGGCACGTCGGTGACCTTCGCCCCCGGCGCGAGTACAGTGTCCATTTTCATTCGCCCGATTGAAGACGCGATCACCGACCCCATCGAACCGACCGAAACCGTGATTATGACATTGGCCGGCGGCAACGGCTACACCGTCTACACCCCGAATCAGGCCACGATCCCGATCTACAGCACGGTCGCGCAGATCGATTTGGACGTCACCAACAACGGCGTACTGGGTGATCCGGGAGACGGTAACGCCAGCTTCTTGCCGGGGTATCAAGCGGGTTTTGTTATACTCACCCCAACCGTCGTCCAGCAACTGCAAGTGATCGTCACGAATCTCAAAGCGAATACGAAATACAACTTGCGCCTGGCGGGAACCACCCGGCTCCAAGGCATCGCTTCAAACGCGAACTCGGATCCGACGAAGTACGGCAGCAGTACTACGGACGACGATTATGTACTGGATGCCATCGACGCGACGACCGACGGCAACGGCAAGCTCAAATTCGGCTTGAAATGCCTGGATTTTGGTGGACGGACAACGATCATCGTCTCCACGCTGGCCGGCGCGGACGTTGCCAAACTGAGAATTCCACTGGATGAGGATGAAGCCAATAAATCTGGTGACACACTCGCGGATATTTGGGAAGATGCCTACAGAAATGTGCCGGCTGGCATTATTGGATTCGACAAGACTAAGAAACAGAGCATCGCGGGCATCAACGACTCCGACCGCGACGACGACTTGAATCAAGGCGGCATGACGCCAGCCAAGGGAAAAAATGTCGGCGACCGTCTACCGGCCTTCGACGAGTACCGCGGCTTCTACATAGGAGGTGTTCACCGAAGGACTAGCCCAGTTGTCAAGCAGATCTTCGTGGATTCTCAAGACGCTGACCCGTTTGCTGCCGGTGCTGATACAAATAATACGGATGGTTTAAATAGGAATTACGACTTCTCATTGGAGATTAAAGTCGGTGGTTATGCCGACGATTTGGACGCGGAGATTTTATTAATTCTAGATGGCGAGTCCGATGTTCGGAACGCAACTTTGGGTGACGTGAATTACAATTCGCCAAATCCGTACGGAGGAATCAAGCAGAAGTATGTTTTGCTCTACGCAACTTCCGGAGTTGCAACAACAATCTACGGCGGATGGCCAGGGATTGACGATACTGCAACACGGGGACCAAACCAAGTTATTGGTTGGCCAGCAAATCTATTGCCCCCCAACAGCCCGCTTGTCGGCAAAAAATGCGCACTCATCCACCTCGGCAAACTTCGCACCGATATCGCCTTCATTGATGGCGATGGCAGCTCCACCCTTCACGGCGATGCTCCGCTGGATAGTTTCATGATGTACAGGGGCCGAGGTGGATTGCCTCTCGATCCACTGCGCGACCCGAACCGAGGCATTTTAAATGTAGTAAATTCAATCAGCATGTATTACTTCGCAGCCGCAGACAAAGTGTGTTGGAATGATCGCAACGGCGATGGGCACTGGGATCGAGGCGACGAATTGTGGATCGATACACGCGAGAATGGCAAGTACGATCCGATAACGCCGTGGGCACCAGATGGCGATAAACTGATCTTCGACTACGACAATAATTTGCAAGCGGGTACAGCCGGCGTGTTGCTGAATAGCGGTACGGAATTCCGTTACGTTCGCAAAATAGACCCGAACGTCGTCGGAGCATATACTGACGGCGACTTCATCTATACAACAAACTTCAACAGGCCGCTCTACTTCGCCATGCGCGATCAGATCATTGCGCACGAAGTGCTCGGCCACCCGTCGGAACTACCGCATACAGATATTGAAGATGGGTTGTCGATCATGCACGGCCCCAATGCCGGAGTCGCTTACACAGCGAATGGAATACTGACCCATGCAACATACACCCCCAGCATTCT
This sequence comes from Fimbriiglobus sp., assembly GCA_025351325.1. GTDB lineage: Bacteria > Planctomycetota > Planctomycetia > Gemmatales > Gemmataceae > JALHQU01. The sequence goes on along the minus strand of JANXWE010000038.1, from coordinate 6,752 downwards.
GACATACATAGATCCTCCGACGATTTTCAAAGATGTTGATCAAGATACGAAACTGCAACTCAGGGAGTAGTTATGATGCACCGTCACACATTCTTCGTCTCGCTGTTGATAACAGCGTGTTTCTTGGGCAATAGCAATCGTTGCTGCGCAGAGGAGAAACCGCCAGTCACGATCAAAATCGAGGCGAACCGGAAACGGTACGATACCGATGACACGATGCTTTTCAAAGTGACCTTTCAGGGTGACTCACGGGCGCAAATCCAATTTCACACCGCACACAACGGTTCGGCCGATTTCCACTTGTTTAAACAATCGATGGATCGCAAAGATAAAGATGGGATCGGGCAAGTCAATATCTTTTCAGCTTGGGAACTACAACACGCCATGATTTTCGGCTTCGCACCGCCGGGTTCTAAAGCATACTTGTTGAGTGTGGGCAACGGCTTCAATCACCAGGTCGCCATCGATTTGCAGAAGATCCACAAACTCCAAGAAGGGGAGTACGCAATCCGGATCGGATACACGCTCGACCGTCGCAAGCTTGAGAAGTTGATTAAAGATCAGACTGGCACCGACCCAACTGTCGATACTTTGGGAAGTGGTAAACTCGAAGGAGCTTTCGACGGTGCACTCCTGAGCGAGCCAATCACCATCACCATCGGGCCGGACAAAGAGAAGAAAAAGTGACCGACCGGGGAATGACCCATGCGAACCATCGTTGCGGGGCTGTTGTTCGTGCTGCTTATGCCGACGGTTCAATCCGAGGAACCGCCGCCCTTGAAGTTGACGGTCAAAGCAGACCGTCAACGCTACGATTCCGATGACACGATCATGATCCTGGCGGAATTCGGCAACGCGCCGGGGACTAAACTGCAGTTGGACGATGATGGCGGGGGCGCACTGTATTTCCATGTCGTCCTGGAGCCGATCGGTCGGAAGGGTACTGTCACATGCGAGCCGCTTTGGAAGCTGCAATTCGCAGAGTGGGCTGAAAAACGGGACGGATCGTCACATCGGCTCAAAGAGATCGAAGAAGACTACACCCACCAGTTGGCGGTACACCTTCCGCGGTTGAAGGGGTTGCCGGAAGGGCAGTATAAGGCACGAGTCGGTTACACACGTCGGCAACCGGGTCAATTGGAGGCGTTGATCGAAGCCGCTACGGGACAAAAACCGTGGGTGGAACGGATGAAAGTTGTGATCCTTGATGGCGGGTGGGACGGCGCACTCCTCAGCGAACCGATCACCATCACCATCGGGCCGGCCCAAGAGAAGAAAAAGTGACCGACCGGGAGTGACCCATGACCATGCGACCCAAACTCGTAGCCCTGTTCGCGTTCGCCGGCGCGTTGCTGGTCGCGCCGGCAGCGCCGCCGCGGGCGGCCGAAGCGCCGGATGCGTTCGCGCTGAAATTCGAGATCGAGACCGACCGCCAGCATTACGAGCTGGACGGGACGATCCTGATCTTGGCCCGTTTCACCTATCTGAACAACATGCGGACCAAGTTCCAGTTCTACGAGGCCGGGTGCGGCTCGGCTTATTTTCACCTCGTCTTGGAACCGGTCGGCCACAAAGCCAACGTCAGTTGCGAGAGAATTTTTAATTTTCAATATGCAACCGTGGATCAACTGAAGGAGACGCTGCGGGATACCACTTGGAAGAGGTGGCTGAAAGAGGTCGGTGTGACGTTGCCCCACCAGCTCATCGTGTACCTGCCGAGAGAGCGTGGGCTCCCCGTGGGGAAATACAAGCTCCGCGTCGGTTATACGGTTGGGGATCAGGCGGGGTTGGCGAAGCTGATCGACACCGCCACCGGCGTCAAGCTCGATATCGACGAAGGGGCGAAGCCCCTGGAGGGCGGCTGGGATGGTGCACTCCTCAGCGAGCCGATCACCATCACCATCGGGCCGGATCAAGAGAAGAAAAAGTGAATCGGCAGTACAGCCTCGTCCGATTCCGGTTCGACTCGATCCCGTCCGAGTATCACGACCGCTATCCCTTCACCCCGGAGGGCGTTTATGTATACTTCGGTGAAATCCCGAACATGCCGGGGCATTGCGTCGTAGCCAACCACAAGACTGGGCGAGTATACTCGGGCTACCACACCGAGTCGTTCGCGGAGGTGCCTCTAGACGAGTGAGGCGGGACATGGCGTGTTTTCCCCGACTCCTTAGTGTCGCATGACTGAATACGAATCCATCCTTCGAAGCGAGTTCACGGCTGAGGACGGCTCATTCCTATTGCGACTTCGCTGCGACTTGATTTGGGATCAGGCGGCGTTTTCGAGGCTGGTTCTGGCGATGGAGCACTGTGCGGCAGCCCATGCCGGCCGAGAAAGTATCGAACGGTGGGTCGCGGAAGGGTTTTGGTACTTGGAACAATTCACGCCAGATTGGTCGACGCACCCGAACTTTCCCAGGCCGCATGGCGAGAAGTACTACGAGGCCGCCTATCAGCGCCTCCGGGATTTGTCCTATTGGCTCTTTGTGGGCGAGAGTCCGTACCAGGGCAGCCAGACATTGGAGCCTATTTAAGCCGACGGATAAGCATGAATGCGTTACCCAGTTTTTAACCTCGACTTAGCTGAGCTGGGTCATTCTGCACCAAGGCAAAACACATATGATTGAGTCGTTCGCGGAACGCTGGAACCGCAAGTGGTCGGCGTGCGGCTACGAGGATATCGGCATCGAGATGGTCGCGTGTGGTTCCGGTGTGCTACCCGACTCCGCCGCACCGTGTTTGAGTTTTGATCGGGCGACTCGGCCGGTGCCAATCTGGAAGGTGTTCGGCATCCCGTCGCAGTGGTCGGAGGCCGAGCGCGAGCGGCTGGCCCCGTATCGCATGATCGGTTCCGACGGGGCTGGCAACCCGACCTGCGTCGAAGAGGAATCCGGGGCCGTCGTGATGCTCGACCACGAGGATCGGTTCCACACCCGGCAGTTCATCAATAGTAGCGTCGGCCAGCTCGCCGAGTGCCTGCTGGCGTTCATGGGTGAGCGGGAGCCGGACCGGTTCCGAGCGGCAGTCGCGCTCATTGACCCCGCAGCGCTGGCCGAGCAGTCGTTCTGGTGGCACGCGGCAACCGGGGTGGGCGCGTAGACTGGATTTCCATTTGGCAAGCGTGGTGGAGGTGACTCTGGTGGCGAAGCTCAGTCCGTCGATTCGCGGGGCCGTCAGGCAGTTTGCCTATTGGGTGGCCAACCGCACCGTCGGTCTGCCCGTTTTGGATGGAATCGACTACTCGGCCATCTTTGAGGAACCGAGCGCATTGGAAGGGGCATTCGCCGTTTTCTGCAACGTGCTGGAGGCGGACGGACACGGGGTGGTCACGAACTTTCGTGCGGCGGAGCGGCGGGCGGCGGAGTATATCCGTGCGTACTGCGACCCCGGCTTCACCCCGAATCCCCCGCTTGCGGATTGGGAGGTTGAATTGCACCCGGTCTCCCCGGAGGCCTGGAACGCCGAATCCGTCGCTCCAGCAGACGGCGGGGCATGAGTTTTACGGCGATCAGGAATCAAAAGATGAACGTGGCTGAAGCCAAAGCGGTCTTACTTCGCCACTGTGACGGGGGTCGAGAGGACGACACTCTGCCGTGGTGCCTATGCCCCTATACCGGCGGCGAGCGCCGGCACCTGCTCCAAATCCTTCAAGCGCTCACCGTCGTCGCACCGGAGTTGAATGGCCCGCAACTGGATCGCGACCTCGTCCGCACGATCTGGGATCTTTGTCGAACGATCCGGAACTGGGCCCGACAGATCCCACCGGAAGCCAAGAAGTCACTGGACGAGTGGATCGACGAATTTGAAGCGATCACCCTGCATCTACTCCGGGGTCAGCCGGCTGTGCTGGCGTTCGGCGGGGTCGCGGATCTGATCCTTAAATATCGGCTCGGTGCCGAGGCCGCGTTCCTGGTTCCGCTACTATCCGAGAAATTGCGACTTCATCAGCTCGATGACCCGACCGGCGAAAACTCGGACGATGAGGACCCGGTGAGTGTCTGCCTCGCGCTGGAGTCTATGGGGTTGGCGGCCGCCGCAGCTTGGCCCGCACTACTTGCGGCCAAAAACACCAACCCGCATACACGGGTACGGGAGTCGGCCGCCCATGCGCTGGCGGCGGTCGCCGGATCCACTTGAGCACGCGCACACTCCGCGACAGCGGATTCGATGAGCTCTGTGGTCACGAAAAGGTAATTGTCGATCCGTTGTGATCCGTTACCCATTTTACGTAGAAAACTCAATGCTTGCTGAAAATCAACTTGCAAGTTTTAATCAGTGCGATATATACTATGAATTACAATGCCCGAGAAGTGCGGCAGGGCCACTCATGAAAGTTTTAGACACAAGCGGACGTGTTTTGCGGATCAACGCCCCCGAATGGTACCATCTGCCGGCTTTCGTAGAAATGATTAACAGGCCCGTAGCCCGAGTCGCTACATTCCACGATCGTGGATCACCGGCTGGTGAATACAGCGATGTATTTTTACCATTTGAAATATTTCAATCCGATTTTGACGCAATGGGTAACAGCCTGTGATCCGGTGACGGCTCGGATATTTTTCATGCAGACGATCTAAATTCGGTGGCGATTGATCTCATTCGAGTCGCCCGCGAGTGCGGAATACTATACGGGGTTGCGTGGATCAGTAATTTGCATTGATTAGCGAACGATCACCCACAGTCCTTCGTGCAATTTAATTTTGCATCGCTGCTTCAAATGAGATTGCGCGACTCTTATTGAATGCTTCCATTTCTTGCCGAAGCTCCTGCCGTTGATGATCCGATCAACAGTGTCATCGCATAGGTCTGGGTGGATTTGTTGCACAGCGGCATGGATCAATGGAGTGGGCAGTGGCCCTTCTCGTAAAACATATATAACAGCGTCTGCGAGAATAGCGTCCAGGCTTCTATCGCCGGCCCTAACGCGCAATACCGCCTCCTCCATCTCGTCTAATTTCCTATCAAATTCCGACCGGAGTTTGCGCCTCAACCCCACTTCCATTTTTCTGCGGAGAAGCCTCAAATCCTTGGCTGCGCTGGCAAAAGACTGCAATTGTCCCAAACTGACCACCGATCCGAGTTCACCATACGATAACATGTCGGTTCGTATTTCAGCTACCGATGTCGGCCCATTCAGATGGACGCCGTATTCAAAATTCCGGCGCAAACCACTGTCCGTGAAGTTGCCCGAAGTGACAATTGCATTTTGGCTGTCGAATACGTATATTTTCGCGTGCAAGCTGGGAAGGAATCGAACGGTAGCTTGAGGCAAAGCTTCTACCAGACGTGCAATAGCGTCGACGTCCGTTGCTCCCGAGAGCATATTGTCTCGTGAAAGGTCGGTGAGCAAGTAAACACCGATCGACTTTGCAACTTTCCTGCGATGCAGCGCAGCCGCGAGACGCTCACATGGCCCGCGCCCGACATACGGCGAGCATGTCAATATTGAAGATTGTGTGTTATTGATCAACTCTTCAAAGAGGTGATCCCACGGCGATATGATGAATTGTTGCATATGGTTTTATAGGTAATAGGGATATCAATTCACCAAGTCGATCAGTTTATCTTTATAATCTTGAAGCGGTTCAGATCGCAGACGATTAGCAGCGGCGGATTGCCGAGGGCATCGCGGTACTGAAGAAGCTGCCGGTACGCGTCGTCGAGGTTCCTGCGCTTGCCCTTGTATTCCCAGCCGAAGCAGTCCTTCCGCCAGACGTCGGCGAAGCCCTGGCCGCCGACATCCTTTTCGACGCCCTTCTCAAACGTGTACCACGTCCCTTTCGGATCGGCCTCGGCGGGCGTCTTCTGGCCGACGAGCCGGCAGAGGTCGAGGAAGTGCTCTTGGCAAGCGGCACGCTCTTTGAGTTCGGCGGGCTTCCACTTGGCGATGAATTGATCCGGTGTCATGACGGGAGTATACCGGCTGCACCGTACAAATGCTTCCGAGAATACCCGGAATAGGGCAAACTCTGCGGAAGCAAATTGGCATTACTGGCCGAAGTCCAACCCACGCCCAATTCGTATACTTCCCGCATGCCCCCAGCCAGCTCCGACCGCGAATTCGGCGTGCCATTCCCTGGCGTGCCGCTCGACCCGTCCCTGTGGACCCAGACCGCGCTGAAGGCCATGCCCGCCGAGGGGCGGCTCGATTGGCTGGCGCTCTTCGGGCGTACCGCTCCGGTCGTGCTCGATCTTGGCTGTGGCAACGGTCGGGCGTCCATCGACAGCGCCCTAACGCGGCCGACGCACGATCATTTGGGGATCGACATTTTGCCGGTGGTCATCCGCTATGCTCGCAAGCGTGGGAACCAGCGTGGCCTGCCGAACCTGAAGTTCGCCGTGCTCGGCGGGTATGAACTGCTCGACAAGTTCGTGCCGCCTGGCAGCGTCTCCGAAATCCACTGCTACCATCCGCAACCGTATTACGATCCGGCCCTCGTCCACAAGCGGCTGATCGCACCGAGTTTCTTGGCACTGGTTCATCGCACTCTCGTGCCCGGCGGGCTGTTCGTGATTCAAACCGACAACCCCGGTTACTGGAAATACATGAAGGCGGTGGTGCCGGTCTTTTTCGACTTCCAGGAACAGGTTGGTCGCTGGCCCGACAGCCCCAAAGGCCGTACCCGCCGGGAGATCATTGCCATGAAGAATAGTTTGCCAGTGTTCCGTGGCATGGGCACGGCGAAGTTGAATTTGAGCGAAGCGGATGCGGTAGCGCTCGCCGAGGCATTGCCGCCGCCGACCTTCGATGC
>JANXWE010000036.1 GCA_025351325.1 Fimbriiglobus sp. | reverse complement strand
CCGGTGTGTCCCCCGGTTGCTTGCGAACAGCGGCGGTTCCCGCTAAAGTGCCATTCTTCGACCGTCTTCTCTCCCCAGTACTGGCAGCCGCATGAGTTTCTCTCCTGATCGTCCATCGAAGTACCGTTACGTCGTCCTCGCGCTGCTCTGCCTGTTGGCGATGATCACTTACATGGACCGCGCCGCCAACGGGAGTGCGAAAAATGCGATCCTTTCGGATCTCAACCGCGAGCGGGCCGACGACCGCAAGTACGATTTGGAAAACGACTTTTTCATCGTCCTCATGGCGTTTCAACTCGCGTATGCCCTGTTCGAGATTCCGTCCGGCTGGCTCGGCGATACCGTCGGGCCGCGCTCGACGCTGCTCCGCGTCGTCCTCTGGTGGTCGATCTTCGTGGCGCTCACCGGCCTCGCGGGGCAGTGGCTCTTCGGCGGCGTCTTTTTCGTCGGCTATTGGTCGCTCGTGGCCATCCAATTCTTCTTCGGCGTTGGCGAAGCCGGGGCGTTCCCGAACATCTCGAAAGCCTTGTATAACTGGTTCCCGGCCGCGGACCGGGGCTTCGCCAAGTCGGCCGTTTGGATGTGCGCCCGCTTCATGGGCGGCCTGACGCCGTTCCTCTGGCTACTGCTGACCGACGACCAATTCGGCGGCTGGAAGTGGAACGAGGCCATGTGGCTCTTCGCCGGGGTCGCCATCTTCTGGTGCGTCCTCTTCTACTTCTTCTTCAAAAATAAACCTGCGGAAGTGAGCGCCGTGAACGCCGCGGAGTTGGAGTTGATCGACGCCGGTCGCAAACCGCCCGTGGCCGTGACCAAAGTCCCGTGGAAAAAGATCTTCGGTTCGCGCAACCTCTGGGCCGTTTGCGGCATGTACACCGTCACCAACTTCTGTTGGTACTTCCTCATGTACAACCACCCGACGTCGATGAAAGAGCAGTTCAAATCGTGGAACGGCACCGCGGGCGGCAAGGTCGCGCTCGCACTCCTCAGCGGCGCGCCGCTGATCGTCGGCATGTTCGGTTGCTTGCTCGGCGGCTTACTTTCGGATCGCTACATCCGGCGAACCGGTGACCGCAAGTGGGGGCGCCGGCTATTCGGAGTCATCGGCTACGGCGGAGCGGGAATCTGTTACTTGATCGCGGCCGGGGTGAAGCACGACGATCCGAACAACTTGCTGGTTTACGCGGGCATCCTCATTCTCATGGGATTTATGAACGATCTCATCATGGCTCCGGCGTGGGCAGTCTGCCAAGACATCGGCCAAGAGTACGCCGCGACCGTGGCCGGAACGATGAACATGGTGGGGAACTTGATCGGTGCCGTATCCGGGATTTTAGTCACGGGGTTAATTTTGAAACACTTCCCCGGTACCGATGGAATCGTCTACCTGTTCGGACTGTATGCCTGTGTCTATTTCATCGGCGCCGGCCTGTGGATGCTGATTGATGCCAGCAAGCCGATCGTGACCGACGCGGAAAATCACGCCGGTTGAACCACTGGAGTCGGCGAAGCGGCTTCGATGGGCGATTCTTCGAATTTGTGCAGCGTAATCAGCCCTGTTTCGAGGATTAAATACGTACACGGTTTCTCCGTCCAGCAGCCGCTGTTGTAGTATGCCACGGGGCGTTCGTTTCGTTCCAGAGCCAAGTGGGTGTGCCCACAGCAAACGGCATCGCAGCCCGATTTCCAGGCGTGGTGCACGGCCCCCTCGCGGATCTTGTCGCTGCTCCGCAGAAAGACTTTGCTGTTCCGCTTGGCGAGTTTGGCGAAGTGGTGCGACTTGTCCAACTGCTGCAAGCAGCGGTACGCGGTGTCGGCCAGCCAAGTGGTGATCGGGTAGCGTTCGATGAACTGATCGAACTGATGGCCGTGGAGGAACAGAACTTTTTGACCTGCCGATTCGACGGTGATTTCATCGACCACCGTGACGCCGACGAGGTGCGACACGATCTCGGCCGAACCGTCGTGGTTGCCGCAAACCCAGACCACTTCGATTTCGTCCGAGAGCTTGCGGATCGTCGAGAGTACTTTCCAGTGCGACTTCTTCAGTCGACGGAAATCGATGGAATCGAAGACGTCCCCGTTGAGAATGAGCCGCTTCGTGAGGAGCTTTTTATCCTCGATCAACTCGAGAAATTCGACGAGCGCTTTGGCTTGGCAGTTGTCGCTGCCGAGGTGGATGTCCGAAACGATCACGGCGTCGGGGATGTTCATGCCGTCGCCTCCGGTTGCGGGAACATTCCAGAACGATACGGGAATTGCGGTGGGCGTCCGTGTGGACTGGGTGAAGATCGCATTCGGACTCTCGGTTGGAAGATCCAGCCCGACAGTCGGTATTCTAAATTTGTGCCGTTACCGAGGATACCGATTCGATGCGCATCGTGAGTGTCACTGCCGGGGCCGCCGGGATGTTCTGCGGCAGCTGCATGCGCGACAACACACTGGCCACTGCCTTGATTGCTCTCGGGCACGATGCGCTGCTGGTACCAACTTATACCCCGATCACCACGGATGAACTCGATGCCACAGCGGGACGAACCGTCTTCTTCGGCGGGGTGAACGTCGTCCTGCAACAATCGAAATTCACCGCTTGGGCGTTCCGCCGCACGCCCCGTTTCGTCGATGCCCTGTTCAACAATCGCAGGTTCTTGAAATGGGTCGGTCGCTTCGCCGGCAGCACCGACTATTCCAAACTCGGCGGTCTGACCGCATCCATGCTGCGCGGCACCGATGGCAACCAACGCAAGGAAGTTCACAAGCTCATCGATTGGTTGAAGTCGGAGATCCGCCCGGACGTCGTGCTGATGTCGAACGCATTGCTGTCGGGAATCGTGCCCGAATTGAGCCGGCAATTGAACGTGCCGATCCTGACGACGCTCCAAGGGGACGACATCTTTCTCGACGAACTCCCGGACGCCGACCGGTCGCGGTGCCTCGACTTGATCCGCAGCAACGACCGATTCACCGCTGGCTACATTTGCACGAGTGTCGCCTATGCCGATCACATGGCAGGCTATTTGGGCATCGACCGAAGGAAGATGCACGTGATTTATCCCGGTATCAACACCAAAGGATATGCGGGGTTGTCGCCGCGAGAGGATCGTCCGCCAACGATCGGCTACTTCGCCCGTTTAGCCCCGGAGAAGGGGTTCCATAACCTCGTCGATGCGTTCATTGCCTTGCGGAAACAGCCCGCAGGCCAAGGTGTGCAGCTCAAGTTCGCCGGCTGGCTCGGCACCAAAAACAAAGCTTATGTGGAGCGCCAATTGGCGAAACTCCAAGAAGCGGGATTGAGCGCCGATGTCGAATGGGTGCAATGCCCCGATCTGGCCACGAAGGCCAAATTCTTCCAGAGTATTGACGTGTTGAGTGTACCGACGACTTACCGCGAGCCGAAGGGGCTCTACGTGTTGGAAGCGTGGGCCAACGGCGTGCCGGTGGTGCAGCCGAATCACGGTTCGTTTCCCGAATTGATCGCCCGAACCGGCGGCGGTATTTTGGTGTCACCGGGTGACACGCCGGCACTGGCGAATGCCTTGTTGGAACTGCTCGCCGACCCCGCGAAACGGGCAATCCTCGGCCGCGCGGGCTACGATGGATTGATGGCATCCCACGCCGCGGAGCACATGGCCGCGGCCACAATCGACGTGTTGAAACAGTACATTCCGGGGCCACACTCATGACTCCGTTCGTCTACACGCGGCGCGTCGATTTCGGCGAGACGGACATGGCCGGGATCATGCACTTCTCGAATTACTTCCGCTACATGGAAGCGGCCGAGAGTGCATTTCTGAGGGCACGGGGTCTGAGCGTGAACTGGGCCGAGGATGGCGTGCAGTACGGTTTCCCCCGCGTTTCCGTCGCCTGCGACTACGTGCGGCCCGTGAAGTTTGAAGACGAACTCCAGATCACGGTCGTCCTCGAAAAGCTCGGTACCAAGTCGGTGCAGTACCGCTACGAGTTCCGCCGCGACGGACTCGACATCGCGCTCGGCCGGATCACGGCCGTGTTGTGCCGGGCCATCCACCACGGCCCGTTCGAATCGATCGCGATTCCCGGTCACATTCGCATCCTGTTGGAACCCTCGATATGAGCCTGCAACTTCAGAATATTCAAAAAGAGTACCTGACCCGTTCTGGGCCGTTGAAGGTGCTCGACGGTGTGAGCCTGACTCTGAATCGCGGTGATGCGTTGGCAATTATGGGGCCATCTGGTTCTGGGAAGAGCACACTGCTGCACATCATGGGCACGCTCGATTTCCCGACCGCCGGCACCCTGCAACTCGATGGTATCGCCCCGTTCGGGTTGAATGAACGCGACTTGGCCGCGTTCCGCAACCGCCGCATCGGGTTCGTCTTTCAAGATCACCATTTGCTCCCGCAGTGCAGCGTGTTGGAGAACGTGTTGATCCCGACGTTGGTGAACCGCGAAGCCAACAAAATGGAGTTGGCGAAGTCGGCGAAAGAGTTGCTCGACCGCGTCGGGTTGGCGCACCGCATCGACCATCGACCCGCCGAGTTATCCGGAGGCGAACGCCAACGTGTCGCCGTAGCCCGCGCTTTGATTCAGAAGCCATTACTGGTGCTCGCCGACGAACCAACCGGCAACCTCGACCGTGCGAGCGCTGTGATCGTAGGCAAGCTTTTGATCGAATTGAACCAACAAGAGCAATCTATCTTGGTGACAGTCACCCACAGTCCGGATCTGGCGGCTCTCTTCGGCAAGCGCCACGAAATGGACGACGGACGATTGACTTGAGTTCCTGGTTTGAAATTCGGAACCTGAAACTGGGAATCTCCTCGATGTTCACGTTGCTACCGCTCGCCCTCCGCAACCTCCGCTATTTCTGGGCGTCGAACATCCCCGTGTTTCTCGGGGTGATGCTCGGTGCGGCCGTACTGACCGGGGCGCTCTTCGTCGGCGATTCTCTGCGCGGGAGCCTGCGCGCCCGTACAGAACGACAATTGAACGGCGTCGGCTCGACATTCGTCGGCACACGGATGATCCGCGAGCAGACGGCAGGCCAAGTGCCCGACACGATGCCAGTACTCTTGCTCGCAGGATCAGCCGTGTCACGCCCGACGAATGGTGACGAGAAGCGGGCGGGCCGGGTATCGATTTTCGGACTGCGCGACGAAGATCGCGCCCGGTTCGATCTCCCCAGTGGCGTCGTCGTTTCTGCAACCGTGGCCGAACGGCTCGGGGTCAAAGCGGGTGACACCATTGAACTCGGCTTGCAGCGGATGGCCAAGGTGCCGCGGTCGTCGCTGCTCGGGCAACGGGATGTCGCCAGCCTCACCCGTGCCACCAAGTTCAAGATCGATTCGGTGTTACCCGCAAATCACCCGATGAACGATTTCAATCTGACGCCCAACCCGTTAGCGCCGTTGAACGTTTTTGTCCCCCTGAAGGATTTGCAGTCTCCCATGGAAATTGTCGGTCGGGTGAATGGATTGCTCACCACACGTACGGACGGCGGCCCCCTGAACGAACAATTCCACTCGGCACTCGATCTGTCCGATTGGGGCTTGCGGGTCGAGGTGGCGCCGGCCCGTCGAGCGTATGTCGTCGTGGAATCGGAGCAGTTGATCCTGGATGAACCAACGGTTTTAGCAATCGAGAAAGCGGCCACCACCATCGGTGCCCGCTCGGAGCGCACCCTCACGTACATGGCCAACGGCATCTACCCTGGTACGACACACCTTCCGAACAAAGAGCCGGGCGACCCGAAAAAGATGATGGCTTACTCGGTGATCGCCGCACTCGATCCCGCGACAGCGACACCGCTCGGGCCGTTCTCCACCGAGAAACTCGGTGATGGCATCCTGCTGCTCGACTGGCCCGACGCGCCGATGAAGAATTTGAAACTCGGCGACATGGTGACGGTGGCTTTTTTCAAACCCGAGATGGAAGCCGAGGCGGTGGAAGCCTGGCACACATTCCCATTCCGTGGGTATGTGCCACTGGCGGGGGCGGCGGACGATCCGAATCTCACCCCACCGTTTCCTGGCATCACCGACAAGCCGAAGATTCGCGGCAAAAAAGGCGAGCAGTGGGACGCCCCTTTCGAGATCAACTACCAGCGCATCGCTGCAGTGGACGAAGATTTTTGGGAGAATCATCGGGCGACGCCGAAGGCTTACATTTCACCGGAGATGGGCCGGAAACTCTTCGGGAGTCGGTTCGGCTCGACGACTTCCATCCGCGTAGCACCCGTGCCGGGAAAGACACTTCCAGAAACAGTTGCTTTGCTCCGATTCGAGCTACGCAAACAGCTCGACCCTACATCAGCCGGGTTCAAATTCGAGCCG
>JANXWE010000024.1 GCA_025351325.1 Fimbriiglobus sp. | reverse complement strand
GACGCTGTTCCAACCGGGTGCGGGCCAGTTGCAAATCGCCAGCGTCACGGCGTCCGGCGGCGGCACCATCACCGTCACCGGCGGGACGCTGGCCAATGCGTTCGTCATCGTCGGCAACACGCTGCAACTCGCGGCCGGCTTCAACATCGACATGGAAAAGAACACGAAGATCACGATCACGCTGAGCGGGGTCTTCACCGGGGCCGCCGGGGTGATCGTGCCGAACACCGTGGACGCCCGCTGGACGAGCTTGGATGGCGTTTTCACGGATCGCAGCATTTACAACACCGCTTCGCTGGAACGCGGTGGGGCCGACGGCGTCTTGAACGGTAGCACTCTCAACGACTACCGGGTGACCAGCACGGCCCTCATCGATTCGCCGCCGCTCGTGCGCAAGACGATCATTTCCACCAGCGAACCGAGCACGCTGCCGAATCCGATCGCCGTGCCCGGCGTCACGACCGGCGTGAACGTCGCCATCGGCGAAGTGGTGCGGTACCGCATCTACGTCAGCGTCGGTGAAGGCACCACGCGGAACTTCCAGATCCAAGACAACGTGCCGACTGGCCTGCGGTTTCTCAACGATGGCACCGCCCGCTACACGTTCATCAGCACCGGCGGCGGCGACATCGCCTCGAGTACGATCACGAACATCACCGGTCTCGGCACAGCCGGCATTGTTGGCAACGGTGCCACGCTCGCCACGTTGGCGTCCGCGTCGGTGGCGGGCACCTTCAACGACGACAACATCTTCACCGCAGCCGCCGGCATCGGTACCGGCGACGCAGCGATTTACAATTCGGGCCAGGGGGTCTTCTTCCGCTTCGGCGACTTGACGAATACCGACAACGACGTCGACAACGAATTTGTCGTCGTCGAGTTCAACGTCCTCGTCGAAAACATCGCCGGCAACCAGAGCGGCGTCAACCGCGCGAACACCTTCAACTTGCTCATCGACAACGACGGCAACGGGACTCCGGGCTACGTCTCGGTGCTACTCGACAACGATGGGAGTGGCACGGGCAATGCCGGTGACACCACGGTGACAGCGACCGACCCCAACAACAACGCGACCGGTACTAAGGCGTTGTCCAATACGGCGACGGTGGCCATCGTCGAACCGGTCGTGACGCTCGCCAAAACGGTGCGGAACGAAACCAACAATCCGGCAGGCGCGTTTACCGAATCCGTGGTGGCCGATGCGGGCGACGTGCTGACCTTCCAATTGGTGCTGGCCAACACTGGCAACGCCGACGCGTTTAACATTGCCATCGCAGATAGTCTGCCAACCGGTGTGACCTACGTTTTGGGAAGTGTCACCCAAATCAGTGGAACGGGCCTCACGACATTGAGTTTCACCGGGAACGTTTTGAGTGCCACCTTCGACGGCACCGCCACCGACGGCTTCGACAACGGCGAAACGATCACCATTCAATTCCGGGCCACCGTGGTCGGGGCCGTCACTCCGAACCAAAACGACGCCGCCACGAGGAACACGGCCAGCGTCACTTGGACGAGCCTACCTGGCGCGGGTGCCACCACCCCGGGGGCATCGGGCACAGCTACCGGTGAACGCACCGGCCAAGATGGCATCGGCGGACTGAACGACTACGCCACCAGCGATCCGGCCAACTTCATCGTTCCAGTGGCTTCGTTCACCAAGACTTTCTTCGCAACGGATGTTACCAGCACACCAGGTAGCAACGTCGGAATCGGTGAAACCGTCACCTACGCACTGTTGGTGACGTTGCCGGAAGGAACCACGCCCACGGGGATGACCTTCCGCGACAACTTGCCAGCCGGCATGCAGTACAGCAGCTTCACCCTGGTGACCACGGCCGCCGGTAGTGGCGGCTTGCTCGCGGCCGACTTCAACGGTACCGTAGCGGCCCCAGGCGTCAGCGGTGGGCCATTCACCAATGGTGTCGATCCGATCTTCACGTTCGGTGCGATTTCGACAACCGGCGACAACGTCACGAACAACAATTCGTTCTTGATCCTCGTCAAGGCCATCGTGCTCAACGTGCCCGGCAACGTGGGGATCGGGGCCACACCGACGAAACTCGATAACACCGCCACGTTCGATATTCCCGGCGACGGCGTCAACCCGGCCACCACGCCGGTTGTGCGAGTCACCGTCGTCGAACCGCGCTTGCAGATCGTCAAAACCATCGTCGGTGGCGATGCCACCCGCGATGCTCTCGACGAGATCACCTTCCAATTGGTCATCGGCCATACGACCAGTTCCACCGCCGCCGCATTCGACTTGGCGATCCAAGATGCCATCCCCGCCGGGATGCAGATGGTGACCAGTAGTGCGATCATCACGGCCCAGCCGGGTTACGCCGGTGGGGTCATCACCACGAATGGCCCGAGTCTGCTGATCAACGCGAACGAACTCCGCCTCGGCGACACCATCACCATCACCTACCGGGCATTCTTGGTCGGCCCACCGACGGGCGGCGCCATCGCCCCGAGTGGCACGGTCACGAACACCGCGACGGTCGACGCCGACACGTTCCCGGGTGCGAACCCCGAGCAGCGGGCCACCCCGCAAGCGTCCGACACCAAAGTCGTGACGGTGCAGACGAACAGCATCGGCGGTAACATTTGGAGCGATTCGAATAACGATGGCCTGTTCAACGGCACCGAAGTCCTGATCGCGGGGCAGTCGATCACAGTCGTGCTGACGGGCACCGATCACCTCGGCAACGCCGTGTCCGTGGCGCAAACGACCAACACCGGAACCTATAACTTCACCGGCTTGCGGCCGGGCGTTTACGTCGTCACCGAGTCGAATCAGCCGACCGGTTTCCTCGACGGCCGCGATACTCCGGGAACCTCGACTCCGGGAGTCGCCTTCGGTGGAACCGGAACCGGTGCGACGACCCCGCGCAACTTGCGCGACGGCGACGCCATCAGCGGCATCACCATCGGGCTGGGCGACGACAAAGCGGGCATCAACTACAACTTCGGCGAGATCCAAGCGGCCGCACTCGGTGACTTCGTCTGGGAAGATACCAACGGCAACGGCCGACAAGATGGCGGCGAGCCGGGCCTCGTCGGGGTCATCGTTACGCTAGCGGGCACCGATGACAGCGGCCAAGCGGTCACGCTGACGGCCACCACGGTCGCCGGTGGGGCGTATTCATTCAACAACCTCCGGCCGACGGATGCCACGGGTTATGTGCTGACCTTCGCCACGCCGGTTGGTTATGCTCGGACGATCCAAAATTCGCCGGTGGCGACTACAGCCAACGATAGCAACGGCAACGTGACCACGGGCATAACAGCCGGGGTCGTGCTGGTGCCGAACCAGACCGATAACAGCATCGATCAGGGGATGTATCGCCCGATCACCATCGGCGATACGGTCTTCTACGATACGAACGCCGACGGCACCCAGAACGGAACCGTGTCGCTGCCGGAACCGGGAATTCCCGGTGCCATCGTGCGGCTTTACTACTCCGGTGCCGATGGAGTCTTCCAAGCTGGTGAGTTGACCACCGCGGTCGCCACGGCCACGACCGCCGCCGACGGAACCTATTCGTTCCCCGGCTTGATCCCCGGTCTGTACCGCGTGATTCTCGATCCGACGTCGCTGCCCGAAGGGGCGTCGCTGATCACCACGCCGGCGAGCCAAGATTCGACGACGACTTCCGGCGTGAACGATTTGGCCCGCGACTTCGGTGCCCGCGGCATCGGCACCTTGGGCGATACGATCTTCTTCGACCAGAACGCCAACGGCGTGCCGAATGCCGGCGAAGGCCTCGGCGGAGTCGTCGTCCGGTTGACGGGCGATCTCAACGGCGATGGCACCTTAGAAACGCTGACGGCGACGACCGACGGGACTGGTCTCTACCAGTTCAGCAATCTGCGAACGACGGCGGCGGGCTTGCCGTACACCGTGACCGTGGACACCACAACGCTGCCATCGAGCGTGACCAACACGGTTGATCCGGACACCGTTGGCACCGGCAACAACACGTCGAGCACGGCACTGACCACGGCCGCGCCGAGCAATCAACTGCAAGACTTCGGCTACCGGGGCGTCGGCCAAATCGGCGACACGATCTTCCTCGATCAGAACGGCGACGGCACCGCGCAGTCGGGCGAATTGCTGGCCGGGATCGTGGTGACCCTCACCGCCGACGTCGATGGCAACGGTTCGTTCGCCACGTTTACGGCGACCACCGACGCCGCCGGTCAGTACCTGTTCACCGGTCTGCCGACAACGAATCCGACTGGCACGGACATTGTTTACACGGTGACGGTCGTCGGTTCCTCGTTGCCGATCACCGTGTTCAACACGATCGATCCGGATGGTGGATTGGACAGCACGTCGCAAGTCACGTTGACGCCGGGCGCTCCGGTCAACTTGGCGCAGGACTTCGCCTACCGCGGCGGCGGCCGAATCGGCGACACGGTCTTCCTCGACCTCGACAACGACGGTCTGCCGACGCCCGGCGAAGGCATTGCCAACGTCACGGTGCTGCTCATCGGCGACGTGGACGCGAACGGGACGGCGAACACCTTCACGACGACGACCGATGCGAATGGCAACTATCTGTTCGGCAACCTGCCGACGGTCGACAAGAACAACGTCGACATCACTTACACCGTCCGCGTTGTCACGGCGACTCTGCCGGCTACGGTGACCAACACGGTCGACCCGGACGGCGGCTTCGACAGCCAATCGACGGTGACGTTGAACGGGGTTGTCATTCAAGATCTGGATCAAGATTTCGGCTACCGCGGCAACGGCACCTTGGGCGATCGCATTTGGCTCGATGCCAACAACGACGGCGTGCAAGGCCCCCTGGCCACGGAGCCGGGCTTGGCCGGCGTCCGAGTGACGCTGCTCTTCGCGGGGCAGAACGGCATCTTCGGCGATGGCGACGACATCACGGCGACGACCACCACCGGTGCGAATGGCAGCTACCTCTTCACGGGCTTGCCCGCCGGAAATTACCGAACCATCGTCGATACGACGACGCTGACGACGAATCTCTCGGAGACCTACGATCTCGATGGACTCGGCACGGCGAACCAAGCCGACCGGACTTTGGCCGACGGCGAAGCGGCGACGAATGTCGACTTCGGCTATCGCGGTGCCGCGTCGGTCGGCGATCTCGTCTGGCTGGATCGCAATGCCGATGGCATTCGCAATCCCGGCGAGTCGGGAATCCCCGGTGCCGTGGTGGTTCTGCAATGGTCTGGCAACGATGGCGTGCTCGGCACCGCCGACGACTTGACCTTCACGACCACCACCGATGCCAACGGGGCTTACCTGTTCCAAGGGCTGCCGGTGAATGGCTCAGGCGGATCGGGCGACGACTACCGCACTATGGTGACGCTGCCGATTCCGGGCATCGTTCAAGTGTTCGATCCAGATGGTACTCTCGACAACACCTCGAACCTCACCCTGGCGGCGAGCCAGAATCGGCTCGACCAAGATTACGGCTACCGTGGCACCGGTTCCCTCGCGGGTACAGTCTACCGCGACGATAATAACGATGGCATCCTCGGCGCCGCCGAAGTGCGGATTCCGGGCGTGCTCGTCACCCTCACCGGCGTCGACATCCTCGGCAACCCGGTGAGCTTGACCACGACCACCGATTTCAAAGGCGACTACTCGTTCGGGTTCCTGGTGCCGGGGACTTACAACGTCACCGAGACGCAGCCGGCCCAGTTCGCGGATGGAATCGACACGCCCGGAACGCTGGGCGCGAACACCACCACCAACGACCGCTTCGGCGGCGTGTCGGTCGGACCCGGCCAAGCGGGCACCGCGTACAACTTCGGCGAACGCAGCACCGGCCTGTCCGGCTACATCTTCCGCGACGACGGCCGCGACGGCAACCGCGCCGGCGATCCCGCTTTGCCGGGTGTCGTCATCACCTTGATCGGCGGCGGAGTCGACGGTGATTTGAATACCGCTGGTGACAACACCACGGTTACCACAACGACCGATGCAGCCGGGTTCTACCGCTTCGATAATCTCCCGGCGGGCGATTATCGCATCGTCGAAACGCAACCGGTCGGCTACGGTGACAGCCCGTTGACACCGAGCACGATCCGCAACGTGACCCTGCCGGTCGCGGGACTGGGCGAACAGAACTTCGGCGAAACGCTCGGTTCGTTGAACGGAACGGTTTATCACGACCGCAACGACAACGGGACGTTCGACGCCGGCGACACGCCGATCCCCAACGTCGCCGTCGTGCTGACGGGCACCGACTCAAACGGCACCGCCCTCACGCGGACGGCCTTCACCGATTTCACGGGCCAGTACAGTTTCCCACTGCTGTTCCCATCGACCGAAGCTGGCTACACGCTGACGGAAATCCAGCCGCTCCCGTACACCGATCGCAGCACGAACGCGGGCAGCCTCGGCGGTGCGACGGCGACCAACGCCACTTCGACGATCCGGTTGGCAGCGGGCCAAGCGGGCACCGCGTACAACTTCGGCGAACTGCTCCCACCGAACTCGACCTTCCTGAGTGGGGCCGTCTTCCGCGATGACAACCGCGATGGTAATCGGCAGTCCGGTGAGCCGGGCATTGGTGGCGTCGTGGTTCAATTGCTGAACCCAGACGGCAGCATCGCCGCGGTGACCACCACCGATGCGAACGGCAACTATGTGTTCACCGGGCTAACTCCGGGGGCGAATTACTCGATTCTCGAACTGCAACCGGCCAACTACGGCGATAGCCCCGCCGGCCCGCCACGGTTGATTCAGGTGAACAACTTGCCGCTCGGCGGCTTGACGAATCAGAACTTCGGCGAAATCCTCGGCAGCCTGACCGGCAACGTCTACTTCGATGCGAACAACGATGGAATCCGTCAACCGGGGGAACCGGGCATCGGCGGCACCACCGTGGTGCTCTCTGGCATCGCCGCGGACGGAACAACGGTGCTCCGCACCACGGTCACCGATCCGAATGGTCAGTACCGGTTCGGCGATCTTCCGGCCGGAACGTACACCGTGACGGAAACGCAACCGCCGCTCTACACCGATGGCCGCGATGCCGTGGGTAGCTCGGGTGGAATTTTGGCGAACGATGTCCTCAGCAACATTCCGCTGTCGGGTGGGCAGAACGCGACGCAGTACAACTTCGGCGAAATCGGCGTGCCGGTCTCGGGTGCGGTCTTCTACGACGCCAATCGCGATGGTAACCGTGGCGGTTCCGAAACCCCGATTGCCGGCGTGGTGGTTCAACTCGTCGACGGCTTCGGCGTCGTGGTCGGCAACGCCACCACCGATGCGAATGGCAACTACTCGTTCCCGAACGTGCCACCGGGTTCGTACACGCTCCGCGAGCTGCAACCAAGCGGCTACGGCGATCCCCTCGCCGGCCCGTTCTCCGCGAACGTCCGGCCGATCACGGTCGTCGGCACGCCGATTGTCAATCAAGATTTCGGCGACACGCTCAGCACGCTCAGCGGCATGGTCTACGTCGACGGCAACAACGACGGCATCTTCCAAGCGGGGGAAGCGCCGATCTCCGGCGTCCGCGTCGTGCTGGTCGGCACCGATCTGTCCGGCAACGCCATCACCCGGACGGCCTTCACCGATCCGAGTGGCCAGTATCTCTTCGCCGATCTTCCGGCGGGCACGTACCGCGTATCGGAAACGCAGCCGGCGCCGTACTTGGACGGACTCGACACGGCCGGCTCGGCGGGTGGCAACACCGGCCTGAACGACATCATCGATTTGATCCCGGTGGGCGTGAGCACCGATGTGACGGGGAACAACTTCGGGGAACAGCTGCCGGCTCAGCCGTTCATGCGTGGCACGGTCTACCTCGACCAAAATAACGACGGAACACGCAACCCGGGCGACATCGGTCTGGCCGGGGTCGTGGTCGTACTCCGGGATGGCGAGAACAGGCCGCTCGCCACCGCGACGACGGATGCCGATGGCAACTATGTCTTCACGGGGTTGAATGTCGAGCAGCGTTACACGATTGTGGAAACGCAGCCGACGCTCTACGCGAACGGCTTGGAGAATCCCGGCAACTCCATCTTCATCCCGTTCCTCCCGCCGGGTGGATCGAGCGATAACAACTTTGGGGAAATCGGGGCCTCGGTTTCGGGCACCGTCTATTACGACCGCGACGTCAGCGGTACGCTGAACGCCGGCGATGTGCCGATTGCGGGGGTGTTGGTCACGCTCACGGGCACCGATGGTCTCGGCAACCCCGTGAGCCGCACGACGGTCACGGACGGGGCTGGCTTCTACCAGTTCACCGGTCTCGCCGCCGGGAGTTACATCGTCACCGAGTCGCAACCGGCCGGCTACAACCAGGGGACGAATGCACCGGGTGCACTGGGTGGAACCGTCTCGGGTGATGCGATCAGCGCGATTCCATTGCCGGCCGGCGGCAATGCCCCGAACAACTTGTTCGGAGAAATCGGCACCACGGTTTCGGGCCGCGTCTTCAACGACATCAACCGCGATGGCACCCCGACGGCGGGCACCGGCATCGGCGGCGTGATCGTCACCTTGATCGATGGCCAGGGAAATGTGGTGGCGACCACCACCACGCTCCCGGATGGTTCCTATGTGTTCGCCGGGGTTCTGCCGGGGAACTACAGCATCGTCGAATCGCAACCGGCCATTTTCGGGAACAGCCCGGTGGGCCCAACCACCAGCCGCTCGGTCGCCGTGCCGCTGGCCGGGGTGACGGATCAGAACTTCGGTGAAATCCTCAGCAAACTCAGTGGTTCGGTCTTCGTCGACTTCAACAACGATGGCATTCGCCAAGCGGGTGAGCCGCCGATTGCGAACGTCGTGGTGATCCTCACGGGCACCGATGTCAACGGGAATGCCGTCACGCGGACGGCGACCACGAATGAGTTTGGGATTTACCAATTCACCGAATTGCCCGCCGGCAATTACTCGGTGCGAGAAATCCAACCGGGCGTCTGGGGCGACGGCCGCGATACGCTCGGCTCGGCCGGTGGCGTTGCGGCGAACGATCTGTTCACTGCCATTCCTCTTGGCGGCGGCGTCGAGGCGACCGGTTACGACTACGGCGAAATCGGCGGCAGCATCGCCGGGGTCGTCTTCAACGACGAGAACAACAACGGCATCCAAGACCCGACGGACGCCGGCATCCCCGGTGTGATCGTCGTCCTCACGGGCGTCGATGGCAACGGCGTTCCCGTCACCATCACGGCGACCACCACGGCTACGGGAACGTATCGGTTCGAGAACTTGCCGGCCGGAACGTACACCCTGACGGAACGCCAACCGGCGAACTACCAAGATGGCATCGACACGGCGGGAACGGGTGGCGGAACAGTGCCATCGCCAGATACCGATGTGATTCGCAACATTCCACTGACACCGGGCGGACGGCTGACCGATTACAAGTTCGGCGAATTCCAGCCGTCGTCGATTTCGGGAACCGTCTACCACGACATCAATCGCAATCAAAAACAAGATCCGTTCGAGCCGGGCATTGCCGGTGCGGTCATCATTCTCACGGGGGTCACGGATCGCGGGGTCGGCGTGACGTTGACCGCCACGACGGATGCCGGCGGCTTCTACAGCTTCGGCTTGCTGCGGCCCGGAACGTACAGCCTCAGCGAGTTGCAGCCGGCGGGCTACGCTCAGAGCGGGAACCGCGTCGGTTCCAACGGCGGCGCCCTCGCCCCGGTGGACGTGATCCGGACAATCGATTTGCGGGCCAACGTGAACGCCACCAGCTACCTCTTCGGGGAGGTGGTGATCCCGGCGGTGCAAACTCCAGTGACCCCGCCGCCTCCGGCCCCGGGCGATCCGGAGCCGCCGCGGGTGCCGGGCAAAGGGGAATTCCTGAGCAGCACGCCGCCGGTTTCAACGGCCATCGGGCTGAAGACGTCGCCGGATTATGCTTTGCTGGGCAGCGTCGATCCGATGCGTCCGAGCCAGTTCTTCGCCACGGCCGACGAGCAATTCGTCCGCGTGTTCGACGTGACGAGTGGGGCCGAACGCTTCCGCTTCAATCCGTTCGATGGATTCACCGGTGGAACGCGAGTCGCCGTGGGCGACGTGACTGGTGATGGCGTCCAAGACATCGTCGTGGCGGCCGGCCCGGGTGCGGCCCCACGGGTGGTGGTGTACGACGGCAACACCGGGGAAATGGTGCAGTCGTTCTACGCGTTCATCGAGAACTTCCACGGCGGCGTGTTCGTGACCTTGGCCGATTTCAACGGCGACGGCCACGAAGATATCGTGGTGGCCGCCGGGCCTGGGGGCGGGCCACACGTCCGCGTGCTGTCGGGGGCCAATCCCGCCGTCGAACTGGCTTCGTTCTTCGCGTTCGCCCCGGAATACTTCGGCGGAACCCAAGTGGCGTCGGGCGATATCAACGGCGACGGCACACCGGATCTGGTGATTGCGGCCGGGCCGGGGGGCAGTTCGCACATCACCGTGCGAGACGGAAACTCGATCCGCGGCGGTGGTTCGGCGACTCTGTTCAACGACTTTTACGCCTTCGATCCGAACTACCAAGGTTCGATTTCGATCAGCGTGAACGACACCAACGGCGACGGTTTTGCCGATGTGGTCGCCGGTTCCGGAGTTGGAACGCAGGGCCACATTGTGGTCTACAGTGGGGCCGGATTGAGGGTGAACCAGTACACGCAACTGGCCAGCTTCTACGCCTTCGATCCGAGTTTGACGACCGGCGTGCAGGTGGCCACCGTCGATCTCAACGGCGACGGTCAGTCGGAAATCATCGCCAGCGGTGGACTCGGCCAACGGGCGGTGATCCGCTTCTACAACTCGGCGACGGGTCAGATCATCGATCAGTTCGCCGCGAACTGGCAGGGGAACAGCAAGGACGTTTACGTCGGGTAAACCTCAGTAGAAACGGTGCAATTCATCGCCCGTGGAACTCCGGTTCCACGGGTATTTTCGTTGGCCAGGGGCGAAGATCTCAAAGTTCGGACTCTTGCGACCCCGAAGGGGTTACCGAAGGTAGCACTGGCTGCTGAACAACCCGATGACGCTGCCGGCTACGGGCTTCTCGGGCTCAACATTGCGCATTGAAGAATTCCTCGCGCGGCCGACCTTCGGTGGCACGGCCGCTGGTTATTGCCATGCGTTGTG
>JANXWE010000107.1 GCA_025351325.1 Fimbriiglobus sp. | reverse complement strand
CGCGGTGCCCAAGTTCAACATCGCGCTCGATAAAGCGTTGAAACACGAGAACTACAAAGGCGTGGCCGGCAAGGACTACGACCCGAGCCGGGTACAATTGTTCTTCATGTTCTATTACAGCATGACGGGCCTGCACGTGTTGCACATGGTCATTGGCATCGGCTTGTTGACATGGCAGTTGATCCTGGCGAAAACGGGCTTCTTCGACCAGAACGCACGCTACGTGTACATCGAAGTGATGAGCCTCTACTGGCACTTCGTGGACATGGTCTGGATGTTCCTGCTCCCGCTGCTGTACCTGTGCGGGCCGCATACCTCGCACCAGGCCATCGAGCAGTTCAAGATGGCCATTGGCCTTTCCCAAGGCGGATACTAACCGATGTCGCACACGACGAACCCGGCTTTGCACGAGCAAGAAGCCATCCACCACGAAGTGACCCCGAACCCCAAAACGTTCCTGGTCTTCTTCGTGTTGGCCGGAATGGCTTTCCTCGCTCTATTCATTGGCTTTTCCGATCTCGGCGCTATGAAGGTGGTTGCCAGCTTGGCCGTTTCTACGGTTCAAGCTGGTGTCCTCGCTTACTTTTTCATGGACCTGCGCTCGGCCGATAAACTCACGTGGCTCGTGGCGGCCTCGGGGATCTTCTGGGTGTTTTTAATGTTCCTGTTCATCCTCACCGATTTCATCACCCGCCACCTCGGGGTGCTGTAAGGCTCCGGCTTCATGATTTCTAGGTTTGCTAAACAATGCGGCGGGGTCACGATTCGGGCAACCGAGTTGTGCCTCGCCTTCGTACTTTGTGCCTCGGCAGTCGGCTGCGGAGTGTCCTCCGATGACGGCTACGATCCGCACTTGCGTTACGCGAACCGCTCCGACCCGATCGTGATCTCCGTTCCGGCGAATCAGCCAACCACCGCACCGGATCCGCTGAAGCTCGACGAGTTTCTGTCGGCGCTGCCGAGCCTCGGTGCCAAGGTCGTGTTGCCCGCGGAATTGCCACTCGCTCAACGCGATCAATTGAAACAATCGCTCGACGCCCTCTTCGGTACCCCGGCGGTGCCAATTCTGCCCGAAGGAATCGCTGCCGTCGGCACGCTGTCTCTCGACGCGGAGATGCTGGCCAAAGGGAGTGCGAGCTACCGGATTCGCTGCAGTTCGTGCCATGGCATGGCCGGCGACGGCAAAGGGGTCAGCGCGGGTTTCCCGTTTCCGCGCGACTTCCGCAGTGGCCAATTCAAGAGGATCACCGGCGTGGCCCAGAATGGCAAGCCACGCATCGCGGATATGAAACGGGTCATCCGTGGCGGCATTCCGGGAACGTCGATGCCGCTGTTCGATCTGCTGCCCGAAGACAACGTCGACGCACTGGCGGCCTACGTGATTCACCTCAGTATTCGGGGCGAAGTGGAAGCCACGCTGATCCGACGACTGCACCCGGATTCGGAAGAGGACGTTGCGGACATCACCACGACCGCCCGAGTGATCGCTGCAAAATCGCACCGGCAATGGCTCGAAGCGCAGCTTCCCGACGCGACGCACTCGCAGCCCGTGCTTGAAGGTGGCATGCTGGCGCAATCGGTACGCCAGGGTCACGTGCTGTTCAAAGCGAACGCGTGCTTGAGTTGCCACGAGGCTTACGGCAAAACCACGACCTACCGCTACGATGCTTGGGGACTGCCGAACAAAGTGCAAAATCTGACGCAGCCCGAATACCACTGGGGCCGCGAACCCGCCGACTTGGCTCGCCATCTGCGGCATGGCATCAAGCCGGCAAACATGCCTGCGGTGCAGATGAAAGAGTCCGATATTGCCGACCTCGTGAACTTCCTGCGGGCGTTGCCGTTCCCGGCCCAATTGCCGGCGGATGTCCGGAGTGAAGTCGAGCGCCCGGCTACGGGGAGATCACCATGAACAGCATTCGCCCCATCGCTTGGCCCGTCCGCTCACTCGCTCTTTTGACGGTGCTGGCGACCGTCGTGTTGCTCACACTCGGTGCGCTCACGACTTCGTTCCGCGCCGGCATGGCCGATCCCGTGTGGCCCACGGAACCTTGGTTTCTGGTGGTCAACGGTCACAAATACAACCTCGAACAGCACCGCGGATTCTTGCTCGAACACACCCACCGCGCTGCGGGGTTCAGCGTGGGTATCCTCGCGTCGCTGTTGGCTGTTTCCGCATGGAGTGCCGGGCCAAATATCAATAGCCGCTTGTTCGGCTTGGTCTCCATCGTCGCATTACTGGCTGTTTACGGTGGTTTCCACCGCGAAATGCATGTGGCCTCCGATGGCCGAATCGCCCGGCAAATTGCGTTGCAAGAGGGTCGGATCGATGTGCCGCAGCCGGAAGTGTTCCCGCTGGAATCGGGTATCGCCACGGCGGTCTGTGCCGCACTTGTTTTGCTGGCGAGCGGTGCTCACTTGGCTACCAATCAACCGGGCAAATGGGTCCGGGCGCTCGCTGGAATTCTCCTCGTCTGCGTGATGCTCCAAGGGCTCCTCGGAGGCTATCGAGTTTATCTCGATCAACTCCTCGGGCCGGAGCTTTCCCAAGTCCACGGAACGTTCGCCCAAGTGGTCTTCGCCACGATGTGCTGCGTCCCGGTACTCGCGGCCGTACCGTCGCCCGAACGCCAGCTTCCGGAGTGCGAGCGAAGCCGGCTCGGGTGGCTCAGCTTAGCCCTCGTCGCGGCGGTCTTCGTTCAACTCGTTTGGGGCGTGATCGTCCGCCACACGGCTAGCCCGTTGGCCCAGCGGCTCCATATGCTCACCGCGTTCGCCGTCGTGGGAATCGGGGTCTGGCTCGCGGCTCGCGCGTTCAGTTCCCCGGCCGGTCGTCGCGTGCTCGGTTTCAATATTGGGCATCTGTTGTTGATGTTCGTTTTTCAACTCGTTCTGGGTGTCGAAGCGTACCTCGGCAAGTTCGCCGCGTTCGGTCCCCAGGGTGATGTGTCGCCGATGGCCCGCCGGGTCACCGAAGAAGCGGGGGTGATTCGGACACTGCACGTGCTCATCGGCACCGCGATTTTAGCATCGTCCGTGGTGCTGGCGGTCCGGGTTTGGCGGCGAGCCGCACCGAATCGAAGTATTTCCGAATCGCATTCACTGGAACGAATCGACGAGTACGAAACTGTTGCGGTTTAACGGACGCGACCTGAAACTCTTACACTAACACTTGCGAAATCCACCGATGAGTATTGCCTTGCCGACTGTGGCCCACCTCAGTTCCGCGACTCGCCGAACGGCTCGTACCGGCCTTTTAGGTTCTTCTGAAACTATGCGCAGCCGTCTCACGGATTACGCCGAACTTTGCAAGCCACGCATCGCCACGATGGCCCTCGTGACGGTGGCCGTCGGCTTTCTACTCGGGGCCGCTCCCGATCTGAAAGTCGAACTGCTGCTGCACACGCTTCTTGGAGCCGGGGTTGTCGCGGCCGGTGGTAGTGCGATGAACCATTGGCTCGAACGGCGAGCCGATGCGAAAATGCTACGCACCTCCAAGCGGCCACTGGTGACGGGTCGATTGAAGCCAATCGAAGCGCTCGTCTTCGGTGCCACCTTGGGCATTGTCGGAGTTGTTTATCTGTACTTCACGCTGCCGAGTCCGGCCGCGGCGATAGCAGCGGCGCTCACATTCATTTTGTACGTCGGGGTCTACACGCCTCTGAAACGGGTCACCGTTTGGAATACCGTCATCGGGGCGATTCCCGGTGCTTTACCACCCGTCATCGGCTGGTGCGGAGCGACCGGGGGCATGGCCGCACAGGGTTGGGCGCTCTTCGGTATTCTCTTCGTCTGGCAGCTTCCGCACTTCTTTTCCATCGCTTGGATGTACCGCGCCGACTACGCTCGGGGCGGCATGAAAATGCTTCCGATCGTCGACGCGCCCGACGGCCGATTGACCGGCCGGGCGACCGTGGCGACCGCGATTCTGTTGCTGTTCACCACCGCCATGCCGTACTTCGTGGATGCCGCGGGTTGGATCTATCTTGTCGGGTCGTTGCCCGCCGCGGTCTGGTTTTTGGCGCGCTGTATCCGCTTCGCCCAGACTCCGACTGACCGCACCGCCCGAACTGTCCTACGAGGTTCCCTCGTCTATCTGCTCGCCGTGATGACCCTCTTCGTCGCCGATGGTGTCGTCCCCCGCTACTTCCAGTGACCGAGGCCACTATGTCCGTTGAACCGATGCCAGCCGCCGTGCGCCGCGGGCCAAAGGCTTGGGTGGTCTACCTCTTCTTGGCGATTGCCATCGGTTGCCTCGGTGCGGCGTTTTTCATTCCGTTACCAAAACGCCCGGATCGTACGCAGTCGACGGCCGACGTCGTGCCTGACTCTTTCTTCGAAGCTCCTCAGTTCGCACTCTTGGAACGCAACGGTGGCGAAGTGACCACGAACGATCTCGAAGGCAAGGTCTGGATCGCCTCGTTCGTCTTCACGCGCTGCACCATGGGCTGCCCGCAAGTGACCACCACGATGCGGAATCTCCAAAAAGATTTGAACCTCGCCGGCTCCGACGACCTGCGGCTGGTGACGTTCACCGTCGACCCGGAAACCGACACGCTCGACAAGTTGAAGACGTACGCCGAGACGTTCAAAGCCCACGATACGAAGTGGCTCTTCCTCACAGGGAAAGAGAAGATCGTCCGACCCTTGTTGCAGAAAGGGTTCAAAATCACGGCGATGAAGAAAGAGAATCCGAAGCCCGGCGACGAATTTGAACACAGCACCAAAATCTTCGTGGTCGACAAACGGGGTCGGGTTCAAGGGACGTTCGACGGCATGCAAGGCGAGCACGACACCGACGGCACCCGCTACGCTTCGGGGTTGGTGCGGCTGAAGGAGCTGGTCGAGGAATTGCGGAAGTAGCCGGTCACTTCACGAGAATTTCGTACGCCCCGGACGGGAATTGGTTATAATTCGACGTGGCAACGCCATTCGCGATTGTCCCTTGATAGACACCGGGGTCTTGCACGAGACGCACCCGGATGACCTTCGTCTCGCCGTTTTTCACCGCCCCCGCGTGGACGGCCGCGGTACCCATGGTCGAATCCGCGGTGTACGGCCCGCTCCCCCAGACGGCGCCATCGATTCCGCCGGTCACGGTGATCCCGACCACTTTGCCCAAGTGCGTCTGACACAGTTGGTAGATGTTCGCTCCGTCGACCATTTCGAGCTTGGCATCGCCCCCGGACACCCGCCCGAATTGCAACGTTTTCGCATCCGTCACCCGCAGATTCAGTTCGCCGAATTGGTAGGTGGCGATCCGCAACTGCACCGCCTCGAGTCGTCCGGCGAACACGGAATCGTCGGTGCTGATCGTGTCGTAATCGCTCGGCTCGTGTTTGCGCTGATCGCGGTCGCCGGCCACGGCGTCGTACGCTTGTTCCAGGTGCGGCCGCGCGTCGCCGTTGCTTTTGTGGATCGCTCGCTTCAAGAACGGGGCGATCTTGTTCCCGAGCGTTTTGAGTTGTGCCTTGCCCTCCTCGCGCGCTTTCGCATCCTGGGTTCCGACCGCGACGATGGCCGCATCGAACTGCTGTCGCTCCGCGGCAGTCAGCCGAACGCCAACTTCAATTTTCCGAATGTCCCGCGTGGGAATCGTCAACGATCCATGCGGTGTTTGCAGCGTCAGTTGCTCGTCCAGCAGCGACACTTTCATCTTGCTGTCGTCAGTGAACAAAACTTCCCAATCGCCTGTGCCGGACTTGCTCTTTCCCGCTTTGTTCGCGGGGGGAGTTTCACCGCCGTGAACCGGCAACGGTTGACCTTCGGCGTGGTAGCCGACGATGATCAACGCCGCCAAAAGCACAATCATGCGGATCGGTATCATGTGCGGTCTCGACTCGGGAACAATCGTATCACCAGCATACCAGAATCGTTTGCCAAGCGGAAATGATCCCCGGTTGCACCCGAAGACCTCACCCCCTAGCCCCCTCTCCGAAGCGGAGAGGGGGAACCGGAATGGATCTCTTACTCCCCCTCTGCCGCTTCGGAGAGGGGGCTGGGGGGTGAGGTCTGATTT
>JANXWE010000007.1 GCA_025351325.1 Fimbriiglobus sp. | reverse complement strand
GAGAAATCGCGCTTGCTGAGGATCACGGATTGGACCATGCGATAGAGGGCACGGTACCATTGGAGTTGCGTTTTCCCAAGCACCTCCATGAAGCCCATCGGATACGTCGACGTCGATAAGCTGCAAGCGGAAACCTCGCTGGAAGCGGCGGCGGCCAAGTGCGGCGTGCCGCTCAATGCCAAGGGGAGCGGCCCCGAGATTCGTCTCGATTGTCCGTTCGGTTGTGCGGGCGATCACTGCGGACGAAAGGAAATCGCCGTCAACACCGAGAACCCGCAGAAGGTCTTTCAGTGCCACGCGTACGAATGCCAATTTCGCGGCAACATGCTCACCCTCATGCACGGCTGGCTCGCGGGGAAAAAGCCGTCCGGCGATAAGCTCAAGGGCGAAGAATTCCAACGGGTCAAGCAAGTACTCGCGGGTGCGGATACCGCCGCGAGCCGCGAGGCCTCCAAAAAGCCAGCGGCCGCGAGCGAAGCCTCGGCTCCCCCACCGCAACCCAACGTCGCCCTCGCCGATTCCCCTGATGCGCGCATCTGCGAACTCGCGAACATCGACGAGAAATTCGTCACCGACGTGGCCGCGATGAACCCGCTCGCCGCGTCCTACGTCCGCAAGCATCCCGCTCTCACTCCCGAGTCGCTCAAGAAATGGCGGTCCGGCTACATGCCGCAAGATGGCGGCGGCGACAAGCGGGGCTGGAGCCTGCGGGGCAGCATCATCTACCCCGTCCTTTCCGAGAGTGGCAAAGTCTTGACCTGGGTGGGCCGCGACGTGCAGCACGACGAGACGGAACGCGAGTTCGCTCGGCTCTCCACGGGCGAACGCAAGGGAAAAGAACCCCCCGCTAAGCATCGCTTACCAAAAGGCTTCCACCGCGGCCAAGAACTGTTCGGCCAGCAAGCGAGCCGCTTGAAAGAACCGGGCTACCGCGAATTCATCGCCGAGCACGGCCTCGTGATCGTGGAAGGCTTCAACGATGTGATCGGCCTCGACAATCTGGGCGTGCCCGCGCTCGGCATCATGTCCAACCGAATGACCGAAGCGCAGGGTGCGAAGATTGCCCGCTGGGCGCAGCAAATGGCCTCGGGGCGGGTCACGTTGATGTTCGACTGCGAACCGAGCGGTGTCGAGGGCGCAAAGGAAGCGATGTGGCTGTTCGCACAGCAAAAACTCGACGTGCGGGTCGCGTGGACGCCGACGATGCACGGGGGCGCGTTCAGTGGAAAACAACCCGAGTCGCTCACGAAAGCCGACTGGGAAACCCTGCTCGCCTCCGGCCAACGGACGTAGGCGCTCCGACGGTCAAATCGGAGGTGCCCCGTCGTGCCTCCGGCACGATCGCACCGGGGCACGCGTCGCGTCGAAGCGGCGTAGATGAGTGGATCCGTCACGGCGAATAGCCGTGTGCCTTTCCGCTCCTGCGGGCGATCACGCCGTCGGGCGTGCGTGGTGCGGGCACGCGTCGCGAGGCCGCCGATAGGCGGTCGCGACACAATGGGATGAGCCGCCTGGTCCCTCCGGCGTGTCGAAAGCCATTGTGTCGCGACGGTAGGCGCGCGACCTCTGCCCCTCGTAGCGTGGCCGTTTTCGGCTTTCCCAAGCCGCATGGTCGGTCGTGCTCCGCACGCCTGCTTCCCCTCGCCGACCGCCATGGGAGGCGAACGCTCGGCGATCGCGCGGCGGAACCCTTTGACCTTCCGCCGGGGCCGCTTCGACCGCGAGCGTCTCTTTTTCTCCTAAGTTGTCCCGTTCGTCAGGACGGCTCCTGCGGTCCGTCATTTCAAATGAAATTTTCAACAGCAGACGGGCATTCGCCCGTTCCCCTCTTTGCTTCAAACAGAGAGTGCTTTGTAAGTTGCTTTGTCGGCGGAAAATGGACTGCCCATTGACGGCTTGGAAAAGCCGTCGCACGTCGTCCACTCCGAAGAAAAGGTCCGCCGATCACCAACGGTAGGTCCGCCGTTCGCCAACGGTCTCGGTCGCAAAAAGGTCCGCCGATCACCAATAGACGTTTGGCTTCTGCTCATGTTGTGGCGTGCCGTTCGAGGAGCCAGACGCTGAAGTCGGGATACCGGAACTGTTCTCGCTCCACCTTGCCCATCGCCGCTTCGCGGGCAGTCTCTCGGTAACGATCCGGTTCTACCGCCCGGTAGAACTCCAAAAACGCGGAGTGGACGGCGGCGAATTGCCGCTGTCCCTCGGCGCTCGCCATGTGAGCTTGTAATGCGTCGGCCCGCTCGGTCTGGTACTGCTGGCGGAGCGCTCGCTCCTCGGCGGCGAGTTCGCCTCGCCTCGCGTCCCACTCGGCCCGCTGCCGTTCTTTCTCGTGGGCGTGAATCCAATCGGGCGGTAAGCGGTTGTGCTGGATGGCGTCCATCAGAAACGCGGCCGGCGAAGCCTTGAATCCCGGAAACCCCCTCGGTTGCTCGTGCATCGCGGTGTCCGTGATTTTGATCCAGCGCTGGATGAGTCCGCGTGCGTGTTGCTTGAAGATGCGGCGAATCCCCGCTTCATCGAGGCCGATGGTTTTGAGCGGCTGGTACAGCGGGTCGTCCGAAATGCTCTGCGCTTGCGATGTCGTGCGTCCCGCGAGCGGTTGACGGAAATACTCCCCCTCGTGGAACTGAACGACGTACAGCCCCTTGCCGCGTCGAATGAAGAGGTCGTTCGGATCGGTCTGTCCCCGGCCGAGTTCGATGATCTTGTGGTCGAGCAATTCGCGGATGCAGCCGACGAGGTCGAACTTCCGTTTCTTCAGGGGCCGGTCGGCCGAAAAGCCGAGGCCGTTGATGGTGAGGTCATCGACGTTGAGGAAGACGCGCTTCGATCTCCAGAAACGGTCTTTGAGTTTGAGAAATAATCGGCGGGCGGCGGGACTGAGATTTCGGTAGAGGTCGAGGTCGAACAAAAGTGTGCCGCCGGTCGCTTGGCACATTTGGAAAAACATCGGCGACCATTCGATCCGCCACGCGCGTTCGGCATCGACTTCACCTCCCCCGCCCCGTGTTGGAAGATAGCTCGAAAAAAAGTGCAGGGTCACCCGCTCGTGCTGCTGGGTGACGGGGTTGTAGAACGCCGTGTTCTGGTAGGCGACGAGCGCGAGCCTTTCGAGCGACGCGCGGAGTTGGTCGTACTGAAATCCCCCGATCGCCATGCCCAGTCGCTTGATGATCCAGTACGGGGTCGCGATGAGCGTGGTGTCGGACGTGTTGCGCGAGAGGCAGATTCCGAGCAACCCCCAGAGGACGTACTCGTCGATGGATTGCAGTCCCTTGGGAGCGTAGACGCTGACGCGGGCCGCCTTCTGTTCTCCTCCCGCGTGGAACGCATAGGACGTGTCGAACGTCGCCGTTTCTTTCGGTCCGCCTTTGAGCGGCCAGATGGCCGTCTCCAAAAGAGAGAGTTGGGCAATCCCCTCTCGCTTGATCCCCGGCAAGCGATAACGCTTGGCGGAAGTCGGATCGCGGCCGGTGCCAATAGCGGGTTGAGTCAAAAGACGCGGTTAGAAAAGTTCGCGGAACAGCCAATGTTTTTTCTTGGGCGCTTCTTCGGTCGGATCAGTCCCCTGCTTCGGTGACGCCGTCGGTTGCTCGGCTTCGACGACGTTCGATTTGTTGCGGCCCGAACCGTCCGCCAAGGAAAATTGCTGCTGGAGCGTCCCCATCAAAATGTTCCCTTCGCGGAGTCGTTCCGAGAGTCCGATGAGCAGGTCGTTCTGGGTCGCGATTTGGGCGTTTTTGATTTCGAGTTCTTTGCGGAGCAAGTCGATGATGTCCCCCGACTGATCGTTGCCTCCGCCGGGAGAATTCTTCGGTTCGCTCGTCGCCTTCGCTCCCCCCTCGGCCACCTCGCGGCGGAGGAGTTCTTCGGAGATTTTCCAGGCGAAGTTTTCGCCCTTCACGCGGAGTGCTTTTGCGGCCTCGGTGTCGGGTTCGATGTGGAGGCGGTCGGGGTGAGTATCGTCCTCCAAAATCGGGTAGAGAATTCGGCGGACGGACGATGGGGATTTGCCGATGAGTTTGGCCGCCTCTTTGACCGTGAGAAAGTTGGTCATGGGGAAAGTGGGGAAGTAACGTCTCCGACACTAGCGCCAGTGGAAGGGTTTTGGGAAGGGGATTTGGCAAGCTACCAGAGAACCTCTCGCGGTACGCTCTCGGTACTGTTTCGAGAAGGTAGCGGCAGGGTACTACGGCGCTACCAGAGCGGTTACCAGCCCGATGATCGGATAACGTACCGATAGGTTTCCACGGTCGGTACCCACCCCCGTTTCGGAACCGTTTCGGCAGCCTTCCGACGGTAGGGTTTCGGAGCGTTTCCGCAGTGGTTTCCAAACCCCTTTCGCGGTACGGTTTCGGTACCCGTCCAGCACGCTCCCGACACTCGCGAAAGGGGAGTGCGGAAGAGGCTACCAAGGGTACCGCAAATAATCGGTGCGGAAGGGTTCCGCGACCGTACCGAAAAGACTCCGCGGAAAGGTTCCGTTTCCATCGCGTTTTGGAAGGGGATTGGGATCGCTCTTTTCGACGGTCTCCACAATCGCTTGCGCGGCGATTCGGAAAGGATCGCCGCGTACATTTTCGATGCTCTTTCGACGCGCGACGGAAGTCCCGTTCGATGCCGAGAGGGGATCGCGTGCGCCGAAAAACTGCTCAACATTTTCGCGATCTGACAGGCGAGTGGCGCACCAAAAAACCCCCGGTGGGGGACCGGGGGTAACAGGGTGACAATTCACTCTTCGTCATCGGGATCGCCATCAGTTTCCTCGTCGTCTTCGATCTGGTCGGACCCGACAAAGCGTCCTTCCTCTTTTACTCCGGCCGGCAACGGAATATCGAAGAACGATCCGGATTTGCCGGGCGCGTTTTTCATCCAACGCACCACGTCGATCAGATCGAAGCCTTGCCAAAGCACCATCGAATCGACCTCACCTGCGATCATGTCGTCGTACCACGCTGATCGCGGCAACGGCTCGGGCTCCTCGAATCCGAACAAGGTGCCGCGTTCCAGTCGGGCAAGCATCTGAGTGCTGGAAGCCATCTCGCTCTTGGAAGCTGAGCCACTCCTGTCGAATGTCCGATGGGCGTAGGTGAGGATGTCTGCCAGTGCCTCCTCGCGGGACGGATAGGCTTTCCAGCCATGACCGCCAGTGTCGCTTCCGGTGCGGCAATCGCAACGTCCGCCGAATCGTCCGTCGCGCAAAGGGGCGAGTCCGTACTCCATCGAGCACGAACCGCATTCGATTCTGCGTAGGCCTTCGCTGTTGTAGGTCGCCGGAATGCGGACCTCGCGGACCCATGTCTCGAACTCCCGATGCTTCCGCTCGTGCTCTTCGGCGTCGTCCACGATGGCAAGGAGTTCGTCGCGCACGCCGTCGCGGAAGTCCGCGAAGGAGGACTGCGGGTAGTCACTGTGTTCGGCCGTTGATGTTTCCGTCGGTGAATGGAAATGCATTGTGTAAGGGGAAAGTGGATGAAAGGGACTGCGGTGAACACCACGCCATAGCGTTCAGTAATCGGTCGGAAGCAGCGCGGTGATCGCTCCGCCTTCGCCGTCTTCGATGAACCAAAGGGCTTCCGCCTTCGACGGATCGTTGAAAATTTGAAGGTAGTCGATTCCCCGATGGATGGCGGCGAGTGCCTGGAGTTGCATCAGGCAGTGGGGGATCGCTTCGCCGTAGAGTTCCGCTGCCGGGGTAGCCAGGAACGGTTTGGTGGCAGACTGTAGGAACAGGTTGGTCGATGCGGGATCGTCGAAAGGGACTTCCTGCGTCTTGAGGGATGGGAGTTGCATTGGAAGATGGGGAAAGAAATGGAAACGGGCGGGCACCGGAAGGCACCCGCCCGCGTGAAGGCTATCGGCCCTCGGTTTCGTTTGGACCCTCTCGGGCGTCGCTCGGATCGGGACTGCCATCACGTTCGGTGTCGAGGGCATCTTTCATCTTCGACAGACGGAGAGGGGAGTAGTGCGGATCGATGGCGGCAAAGAGCGTGTCGAGCTGACGCACCTGGGCCAAGAAGACGGGGTTGTCGGCCGCAAGCCTTTCAATGAGCTGATCGAAGCTGTCGGCGGCCGTCGTTTCGATGGGGGAGGGGATGAACATGGGGAAGGGAGGAAGTGGGCGGATAAGTGCCGATGATGTGGAGTCCGGCATACGAAGAAGGGGAAGGTGCTGCCTCGCGGCAGAAACACCCCAGCAATCCGCAGTCTCGCGTCACAGCAAGTGAGCGCGTGCCCGCGTGCAGGTTCGCAAGGGCTTTCCGGGAATCCATCGGGTAGTCGCCCGCAGCGAACCTCTTGCCGAGGGCACAGCGAACGACCTTGACGCATAGAGATGAGGAATTGCTACACTGCCGACACCGCGAGCAAACAAGTTTGTGTCGAGTGTTGGCGACTGCCTTTGGCGGCGTTTTGGCGGAAATCCGATGCACTATTCGATGCACCAAACGAGGTCGAATCGGTGCCATTTCGGGGTGGTATGGAAACTGTGGACGTGTGAAAAAGGCCTTCAATTCCAGCACATACGGCTTTTCAGCGGTTTACTCACTGTCCAGTCCGGGAAATACCCGAGCACGTTGTAGGTGAGATCGGTGCCGCTCCCTTTGACGCGTGCCCCCGAAACTTGGGCCGTCCGCACAACCTTGGTGCCGTACAGTTCCACCGGGAGTGGCGACCCCGATGATTGCGAGTTGCGGAACAGGAACTGACCCTTGCTATCGCTGGCGGTCACCGCGTCGGCCCGGCGGTTCATCAGCGCGGCGAACAAACTCTTCCGCATCAGCCACGCCGTCGGCGCGTCGATGGCGTCCGGCAAGCGGGCCTCCATGCCGGCCACATCCTGCGGCTGGAACGTGTTGCCGTTGGTGGCCGCCGTACTGGCCGTGTGAACCCCGATGCCACTGTAAGTGATCAATCCTTTGATCTGCGTGCCGCCGGTCCCTTCGAGCATGGCGAGGTCGGCCTTCATCGCGGCGGCCCGGGCCATGTCGAAGCGCACCAACCCTTCGGCCGACGGACTGGCGAACCGCAGCAACTCGTTGTTGATCTTCACCAGCACGCCGAGCTTCTTGGCCTGCAAATCCAAGTTCCCCGTCGTCGGCTGGCTCTCGGTGATGGCATTTCCTTCGCCGACCCAGTACGCGGTGCTCCCACCGGTGAGGCGCGGG
>JANXWE010000370.1 GCA_025351325.1 Fimbriiglobus sp. | reverse complement strand
GCCACGCAGACCGAGAATCACCTTCATACCCGACTCGCCGGGGGCGATATTCGGTGCCCCGGTCACGACGGTCTTCGGCTCGGCTTGGCCGTAGTCCACGGTGACGAGCTTGAGTTTGTCGGCGTCCGGATGCTTCTCGATCTTCAACACTTTGGCCAACACGATTTGCTCGCGTTCCCAGATGAGGCCCGCATCGTCTGACTTCACGCGGATACTGTCTGGCACGGGCAGTCCGATCACTTTGATCGAAGCCGATTCCAGACCGGCGAGTGTGAGCCGCTCGACGAGTTCGGCCACCGAATTGGGCAGGGTCACGTATTCGCGGAGCCAAGTGAGCGGAACGAGCATGACAGTCTCGGGGAAATAGCGAGCGGCCGGGCAATCCCGACCGCACGACTAGATTACGGACGAAGTGATTCCAGGCATCGGTGCACGTTAACGCTTCTTCTTGGCACCGCCGAGGATGATATCGAACAGCCCACGCGAAATGGCATGCCCTACGGTGGTTGCGACCGAGCGGGCCGCCGTCTTGCAGAACGCATAGAAGACGCTGTCAGAGCGGCGGGCGGGCGACTTCGATTCTTTGGTGGAACTCACTTCGTCGTGCTCGGCTTGCTTCTTGGTAAACTCGTCGCGCTTGGCTTGCATGGCAGCGTCATCGGTGCCACCGAGTGCCGGTTTGTCGTTCGTCGCCCGGCCGCGCAGAATTTCGTACGCCGATTCCCGGTCGACCATGGTTTCGTAAGTGCCGTAGACCACGGAAGCTTTCATCACGGCGAGGCGTTCGACATCCGTGATCGGGCCGATCTGCCCACTCGGCGGAACCACCCGCCCCAGTTGCACCATGGCCGGTGTTCCCTTCGAATCCAAGAACGAGATCAACGCTTCGCCGACGCCGAGTTGCGTGATCACTGACGCCGTATTCAAATTCGGGTTTGTGCGGAACGTCTCCGCTGCCGTGCGCACCGCTTTTTGATCGCGGGGCGTGAACGCCCGCAACGCATGCTGGACACGGTTACCGAGTTGGGCGAGCACGGTGTCCGGGATGTCGAGGGGATTCTGCGTGACGAAGTAGACGCCAATCCCTTTTGATCGGATGAGCCGGACGACTTGCTCGATCTTTTCGAGCAGCGACTTGGGTGCATCCGAGAACAACAGGTGCGCCTCGTCGAAGAAGAAGACGAGCTTCGGCTTGTCGACGTCGCCGACTTCGGGCAACTTCTCGAAGAGTTCCGCGAGCATCCACAGCAGAAAAGTCGCATAGAGCTGGGGCGACAGGAGCAATTTGTCGGCGGCCAGCACGTTGATGACGCCCCGACCTTTGGCATCGTTCTGGATGAAGTCCATGAGGTCGAGCGCGGGTTCCCCGAAGAAATGTTCGCCGCCCTGTTCGGCGAGTACCAGCAACCCGCGCTGAATCGCCCCGATGCTGGCCGGGGACATGTTGCCGTACTCGGTCTTCAGATCCTTGGCGTGATCCCCGACGTACTGCAACATCGCTTTGAGGTCTTTCAAGTCGAGCAAGAGTAGCCCGTTGTCGTCGGCCACTTTGAACGCGATCTGCAACACCCCCGCTTGGGTGTCGTTCAAGTTCAATAGTCGGCCCAGCAACAACGGCCCCATTTCCGAGATCGTGGCTCGAACCGGGTGGCCACGTTCGCCGAAGACGTCCCAGAAGGTGACGGGGAATCCGCAAAACTCAAAGTCATTGATTTCCAATTCTGCGATGCGATTGGCGATTGGAGTGCTCGGCGTGCCGGGCTTGCAGATGCCGGACAAATCCCCTTTGACGTCGGCCAGGAACACGGGCACGCCAATGCGGCTGAATCCCTC
Source organism: Fimbriiglobus sp. (assembly GCA_025351325.1). GTDB lineage: Bacteria > Planctomycetota > Planctomycetia > Gemmatales > Gemmataceae > JALHQU01. Next base: position 13,444 of record JANXWE010000370.1, on the reverse strand, counting down.
GGCCAGCCGTTGGAGGGTGACAGTTTTCCCGGTGCCCGTGGCCCCGGCTACAAGGCCGTGCCGGTTGGCCATCTTCGGCAGCAGTTCCAGATCGTCGGGCGATTTCGCAACGAGAATGGGTTCGGCCATGACACTACCCTAATAATGGATGATTGCAATGTTGGGGATTGTAAGCCGCAGGCTGTGCAAGCAACAAGTGGAACTGCGAACCGTTCGACTCACGATCCTTCGATTGCTAGTGTAATATCACCATGAATGTACCAGCAATTCTCTTCGCCTCGTTTGCGTTGCCGCTCGTGGCACTGGGCGCATTCGCCGTCGCCGCCAGTGTGCCGGTTCTCATTCACCTCTTGTCGCGGCAACGGTACCAAATCGTCCCGTGGGCCGCGATCCGCTTCTTGGTGTCGGCGCAAAAGCGGCACCGTCGAAGGATCGACCGCTGGCTGTTGTTGGCCCTGCGGATGTTGGCACTGCTGCTGCCGTTGGCGGCGATGTGCGCCGCGACCGACTGGGCCGAACGGGGTTGGCAGTGGATCAAACCCGGTCGGCTCGAAGCGGTGTCGAATGCCCCGCGGACGCACCATGTGATTGTACTCGATGCGTCGCTGAGCATGACCACCGCCAGTGATGCGGGCACTCGTTTTGAGAAAGCGCTCAAACAGATCGAAGGGCAGATTCGCGGGGCGAACCCGGGTGATGGGTTTTCCATATTGATGTTGGGCAACGGTTCGAAGGCCGTGATCCCAGGCCCTGCGGACGATCTCGACGAGATTTTGACCAAGCTGCAGACGCTGAAAACGACCCACGGCACCGCCGACTATTCCGCCGGTTTATCGCTCATCGCCGATACTCTGGCGGCTGCGGAGAAAGATTACCCCCGGCGCCAAGTGACGTTCTTCACCGATGCGCAACGATCCGCGTGGTCGGTCGTGCTGCCGAAACCGGGTGTGCCGTTGCCGGAGACTTGGCAGAAAGTACTGGCATTGGCCGATGTCGGAATCGTGGATGTGGCCGGGGTGGATGTCGAGAATCTCGCGGTCGTGAATCTGTTTCTGGATGATCCGCTGGCACTCGTGGATCGACCGACCGAAGTGACCGTGACGATCCAGAATTTCGGCAAGACCGATCGCTCGCAAGTGCGTGTCGAGTTGCTGATCGGCCGGCCGACGGCCAACGGAACCGAGCCGACACCAGTTCTTGCGGAAGTGCTTTCGATTGACACGTTGCCGGCCGGTCAGCAGGCAAGTTTGACGTTCGTCTTGGATAAAAAGACGACGAAGTTTCTGGCACCGGGTCTGCACCTCATTCAAGCGAAACTCGCGGATGGCGACGAACTCCCCGCCGATGATCAGCGCACGCTGGCACTGCAAGTACGCGAAAGCATATCGGCGATCTTGGTCAACGGGAAAGCGTCTCCGGATGCGGAGAAGCGTGCCAGCGACTTCCTGCAAACGGCGCTCGAGCCGAGCAAGTCTCGGCTCGCGGAAAACCCGGCGCGGCCACGGACGATCAGTCTGGCCGAGTTCGCCGACGCGGAGCTGTCCGATCTCACGGCCGCCGATTGCGTACTCTTGTGTGATGTGCCGGCACCGAGTGCCGCACAAGTGGCCCGGCTCGAAGCCCATTTGAAACGGGGTGGCGGCGTCATCATCGGCCTGGGGCCGAACGTGGCGAACAACCTCGATTGGTACAACCAGCTTCTTTTCAACGGTGGCAATGGACTGCTGCCGGGCAAACTCATGGGTGTGGTCAAATCGAAATCGGCGGACATTTCTGACTACCGTCTTGCCGCTGACGACGCTTCGTTCCGATTGGCTCCGTTGGCCGAGTTCCGTAAAGACAACTCGCGCGGTGGATTGTTCGGTGTGCCGTTCAAACAGTACGTGCGGATGGATGCGCCGGTCGAGGGGCGAGCTCGGCGCATCCTGTCGTTTGTCCCTGCTACTGCGGAAGTGCTGAAGCCAGGCGAAGAGCCGTCCAAGGCCGACCCGGCCATTGTGGAATGGGCACGGCACCGTGGCCGCGTGGTCGTGTACTGCTCCAGTTTCAACAAAGATTGGACGGACTGGCCGGTGCTCCCGAGTTACCTGCCGATGGCCAACGAGCTGTTGCGGTTCGCAGCCACGAGTCCGGATCGGCACACACTCCGCGTCGGCGACGCCATCGAGGAATTGCTGCCCGTGGCCCGCATCGGCTCGAAGGTGATCATCACCGATCCCGATGGCCAAAGCACGAATGAGGTGGTGCAGTCTGGAGATGAAACCGGGCTGCTCCGCTTCCCGGAGACGCGCCTGTCTGGGTTGTATCGCCTCAGTGGGGTCGGGGTCGCGACGACGGTATTCGCCGTGAATGGGCCCGAGAGTAACCGGGGCGGTGGGAGTGAATCCGATTTGACCCGTGTCGAAGCGAGCAAGCTAAAAGCCATCGGCTCGACTGTGCAGATTGCCACGTCGCCGGCTGAGTTGGCGTTTGACACGGCGGAAGGTGGACTCGTGGTGTTGGCACCGCGTCCACACGGGCCGAGCATTGCCCGTTGGTTGCTGACGCTCGTGCTGATCTTGCTCGTCGCGGAAATCGGCTACGCTTGGTGGACTGGCCCCTCGCGGGCCATTGCGGCTGGGGTCGCCCAAGCGAGCCAACCGCAGGTGAAGTCCGGGTTGCTGATCCGGCTACTCGAATTGTCTTTCGGCATCGCCGCCCTGGGCATCGCCTTGGCGTTGTTGGCCGTGGTGATTCATGCGGAAACAACGGGACGGCCACTCTCCTTTTTAGCGGACGATGTTCGTACGACCGTCGAAAATGGTTTGGGCGTGCCCGCAGCTGGGCCGGGCGAAGGCACCAAGTGGAAAGTCGATACCGCCACGGCGTATCTGAACTCGTTCAAAAACGACCGTCGCTTGATCGGTGGCTTGATTCTGATTTCCATCGTCTTAGTCGTGGTGTTTTATTGGTTCGAACGGAAGACCAGTGGCAAGCTCCGACGCGTCGTGCTCCCCGCGTTCCTGCGGATTGCAGCGGTGTTGCTCCTCGGATTCATTCTGTTGCCGCAATTGAAACTGGCGTTCCAACGGGATCGCTGGCCCGATGTCGTGATCTTGATCGACACCTCCGCGAGCATGAGCCGGATCGACCCGTACGAAGATGCGGCCGTGAGGGCCAAGGCGGCGGAACTCACACTCGCCGCAAATGTCCCCGAAGCGCATCGATTGCAACTCGCCCAAATGTTACTGACGGGCAAAAAGACAGACTGGCTGAACAAACTCGTCACCGACAAGCAAGTCAAAGTGCATCTCTATTCCATCGACGAGCAGACTCGGTTACTTGCAACGGTTGACGAACCGGGCGACATTGAAGGGGGACGCCGAGTCATTACGGAGTTGAAACCGATCGGGGCATCAAGTCAACTTGGCGATGGACTGAGAGCCGTCTTCGGAGCTTTCGAGGGCCGCCCGCCGTTCGCCGTGATCGTGCTGACGGACGGTGTGACCACCGACGGCGAGACACTCTCCCGAGCGGCCGAGCGAGTGGGCGTTTCGGCCACTCGGAAGCGGGTGCCCATTTACACCGTCGGACTCGGGGATCGGTACGATCCGCCCGATTTGATCCTGTCCGATTTGCGCTCGGACGACGCGGTTCGCAAAGGCGACGAATTGATCCTCGAAGCCCGACTCGCGGTGCGCGGGCCGAACCCGCCGAAGAGCGTGCCGGTGATTCTCTACGAGCGGCAGGGCGACAAACTCGTCGAGCGCAGTCGGCAAACGGTGGTGCTCGATCCGGCGGGAAAGCCGGTGCCGGTGCGGATCGCGCACACGCCGACGGAAATCGGCGAGAAGACGTTCGTTCTGGATACCCCGCCGCTGCCGAATGAAGCCGAGACGGGGGACAATCGCCTCGAACGGGTCGTGCTGGTCACCGATACCAAGAAGCTCAAAGTGCTGCTGGTCGACGGCTATCCGCGGTATGAATTTCGGTTCCTCAAAACGCTGTTCGAGCGCGAGATGGAAGCGGAGAAGGGGGGCCGTTCCACCGACTTGGATGTGTTGTTCCTCGACGCCTCGGTGGGGCACTGGCAGTTAGATAAAAGCACGGAACGATTACGCGGAGTCGTGCCGACGAAGTCGCAATTGTTCGAGTACGACGTGGTGATCTTCGGCGACGTGAACCCCACGCTGTTGCCCAAAGCGAACCAGTTCCTGACCGACCTCGCCGAATTCGTGAAGGTCAAAGGGGGTGGGTTGATCTTCATCGCCGGGGAACAGGCGACGCCCCACAAATTGTTCCAGTCGCCACTGGGGGAACTGCTGCCAGTGGCACCGACAGAAACGGCGAGCAAGACGGAAGGCCCGAGTCCGACTCTGGAAACGGCCCCGATTAAAGACGATTACAAACCGAGGTTGACGGCGTTGGGTCGCTCGCATCCGCTCTTCCGGTTCACCTCCGACGATGCGGAGAACGACCGAATCTGGGAACAATTGCGTGGGTTCTATTGGCACAGCGGCGGGTACCGAAAGAAACCGGCAGCGGAAGTCTTGGCAACGCATCCGACGAAGTCGGCGGAGGGGGAACCGAATGCGCTGCACCCGATTGCACTCCAGCAGTTCGTCGGTGCCGGGCGGGTGATGTTCCTCGGGTTCGATGAAACGTGGCGCTGGCGCTTCCGGCTGACCGAAGAACGCTTCGATCAATTCTGGTCGCAGGCCATCCGCACGGTCGCCAGGAGCAAAGTGTCGCGCATCGAATTGAAGACCGACAAACCGACGACGTACCGCCGCGGCGAGCCGATCGGGTTGACCGTTCGATTCCCGGACGACGCCCCGGCTCCCGCCGCCGATGCTTCGGTGAAAGTGCAGGTGCTTCGCAAGCCGATCCGCTTACCGGGCCAATCGGGCCTCGTGGGGGAGGCCGAAATGCTGACAGTTCGGTTGACGAAGCTGCCGGGAACACGGGCCACGTACACGACCGTTCTGACGCGGACACCGGAAGGGGAGTACGCATTCCAGCTGACGGATGGTTCACCGACGAAACAGGCGAACAACCCGAGGGCCGAGGCGAAGGTGTTGCCACCGCAAGGGGAACTGGATCGACTGAGCATGGATCGGGCCGATCTCGAGGAGACGGCCAAGAAGAGCGGCGGTGAATTCTTCACGCTGGCGACCGCCGACGAGTTGATGGCGAAATTGGTGGTGAACGACCGCGACCGGGTGCAATTGAACCAACCTTGTCCGCCATTGAGTGTCTGGAATCACGCGGCGCTGTTCGGGCTTTGGGTGATTCTCCTGGCGAGCGAATGGTGGCTGCGGCGCCGGGAACGGTTGGTGTGAGCGCGAAAAAGCGGCCGGGGTATCCCGGCCGCTTTCACAACCCACGCTCGACATTCGTCTCGCGGCTAATTCGAATCACTCTTTGTGGGCGTCGTGGCATTCCTTGCACGACTTGCCGAGGAGTCCGAGAGCGGTGTCGACGGCTTTAGCGTCCTTCTTGTCGGCACCGGCGGACACTTCGGCGGTGATCTTCATGTACTTTTCGCTGAGTTTCGTCCACGATGCGGCATCGCCCATCGGAACCTTGTTTTTACCGAGCGCTTCGCCGAAGGCTTTCAATTCACCGGACGACTTCTGGGAGTCTTCCCACTTTTCCGCTTTGGTCGAAGCCTTGATCTTGTTGATCAGCGAATTCTTACCGGCATGACCTTTCTTCATGATGTCTTCAACACTGGGAACCTTGTCGTCTTTCTTGTCTTCGGCGTTGAGGCCACCCACGCAGAGAGTGATGGCCAAAATGCCTGCTGAGAAGCAGAGCGCGAACCGTGTGATCTTCCGAACCATCTGTGCCGTCTCCGGTAAAAGTAGGACGCTCACTTTCGACGCCGCGACTTTCGCAACGACCAGTGTCTTTCAACTATATCGGTAGGACGCTCGGGCAGGAACTAGAATTCATCGCCCGGAGTCGATTTTTGCAGTATCATCAGTTTATCAGCACGAACAGTGCGAATCTGTCTACCCCCGCCATCTCCGGCCCGTATCGTTTCAACATTCCAGATTCGGAATGATTCCCACCCCGCCGGAGACCACCGGCCATGACCGCCGTAGTCCGCGAATACGTTTTGAAGGGCCTCTTTTTAGGCCTCTGGACATACCTCGCCCTCGTCCATCCGGCTTGGAACTCCGTCTGGCGGGTCGTGTTGTATTTGCTCGGCGGGTTCGCCGTCGGCTTTCTGCTCGGCATCGGCCAGCAACTCTTGCGTGGCTACCGCCCCCTCCGCAATCCCCCCGGATTCTTGCTACTCGTACTGCTCGACAGTCCGTTTTGCATCTACTTCGGAGTCATCGGCGGTCTAACGGCTGGTTTATTCCTCGAACGGCCACCGGACATCGAAGCCGAGACATTTCAAGCGATTCTTGGCACGATGGTGACGACGCCGATCCAGTCCGACATCTACGATTGGCTCGGGTACTTCGCGGTGGGTGGGGCCTTGCTCGGTTTTGGGTTTTACCGCTTGGCCGGCATCCAAGACAAACTTTACCGGACGGTCATCGGCGGAATCGTCGCGGCCTTGGGTGTCTACCTCGCCATCCACTACATCGACGCGTTCCCAAGCTTGGCAAGTAAAACCGAGCAACAGCGCTTTGCGACCATCCTGCTTCTTGGTCTGCCGTTCTTTTACTTGTTGGCCTTCTGCGGCGAGACGGAAGAATCCGAAGTCGAAATCGCCGCGCTCTGTGCCGGCCTCGGCGTCGGGTTGTACATGCTGCGGTTATCGTCCGAACTCCCGGAGTCCGGCGACAAGCTAATTTTGCTGGTGCCGTTGATCCTCTATTACATCTACGTCGTCCGCGTGCAGCCCGGATTACGCATCTTCAAGCACACCCTGCGTGGCTATGGAAACCTCTCGTTGCGGCGCATCCAAGAATCGATCGATTCGTTCGGCCGGGCGTTGCAGCTCGACAAGAAGAACGAACTGGCGATGAAAGGGCTGTACGAGTTACACCGAAAAGTCGACGTGTCGAAACTCGACGGCAACACCCAGCAACTTCTCAACTTCGATTTCTGTTTGAAGCTCGCACGCGGGCACCTGATCCAAGATCGTGCCCCGACGGTGAGCGAACGCGAAGAAGCCGTGCGGTTGCTTGATACCGTCGAGAAGTACAAACCAACGTTGATGCCACAAACGGATTATCTCAAGGCCGTGGCGCAAACGCACGCCAAGGATTACGACCTCGCCGCGGGCTATTTGAACCGGTTGCTCGACCCCGAACAGCCGTACGCTCAATCCATTCGCCGCGAGGTGCTGTACCCAGCCTTCGACTTGGCACTGCGACAGCATCCGGAACTCGTCCGGCGGCTCGGCGACGAACTGTTGGCGAAACCCGGCCGGCGGATGGAAGCGATCTCCGCTGTCGAACGGCAACTCACGAATCAGCCCGATGACGGCGGGGCCATGGAATTGCGCCAGAGTTTGTATGCCAGCCTCACGGAGTCGGAATTCGTCTCGGCGTGCTCCAACGGGGCACCCGAATTTTTCAACTACGAGTACTCGGAGCAATTGGGGTTAGCGCTTTTGGAAGCGAATCAAAACGAGCGTGGTGCGGCCTACTTGCGCATGGCCGGGCGTGGATTACCAAGTCGTGGCCCGAGCATCTTCAGCAAGCTCGCGGAAGTGGCCACGGCACAGGGTCAAACCGAAGAAGCGCACGGGTACTGGGATCAAGTGAAACGCAGCGGCTTGACCGCCGGGGTGAGCCGGTTGACGGCCGATCAGCAACTGCTCTACTTCGCCGGCCTTCGGCAGTTGATCGATGCCGCGACGAAACGGGGGGACTTGGACGCCGCCATCGACAACCAGCGATTGTTCATCGAAGGTGGCAAAGAGGACGTCAACACCCTTCGACAGTTGGCCGACCTCCACGCCAAGAGCGGGGATGTGCTGAACGCGTTATTGATCGTCGAACGCGGCTTGATCTACTCCAAAACCGATGCCGACTTGTTGGCCAAGAAGGAGTCGTACTATTTCTCGGTCGACCCGGAACGAGTGCGGGCGGTGAAAGACAAAATCGCGTCGTGGTTCGACGTCGGTTACTGTTCGCGGAAGGTGCAGGCGGTGGCGAATCTCGCCGAGCCGGACTTGGACACCCTCGATTGGGGCCTGCACTTGGCGACGATCGCCCGCATCGTGCAGCCGAATTTGCACTCGGTGATGGTGGCCGAGGCACGGATTCGCATGCGGAAGGGCGAGCGCGATGCGGCCATCCAGATTCTCGAAGATGTCCGCGAGCAACCCAAGGGGAGCGGCGACGAAGAAGACGCTTGGTATTTGGCAACCCGCTTGCTCGCCGACCTGTACCTCAATGAACTCGAACGACCCGACTTGGCGATCCTCGCGTACACGGCTTACCGCGAGTATCAGAAGAGCGGGGCCGAGACGCTGTTCCAACTGGGTCGCGCTTACGAGGCGACTAACAACATCCCAGCCGCGATCCAGATATACGAAGCGGTGACGGCCTATGAAAAGCACCCGCGTTTCTGGGACGCCACCGAAGCGGTAAGGAAGTTGAAAGGGACTTGACCGATCTTTGTCAACTTTCGAAATCGTCGGTTCGGGCATTCGCCCGGCGCCATGAAGATCGGCCCCGGCCCGAATCGCGTGCTATGGTGCCTTTGTCACCCGACCGGATTGCACCGGCGTTGCCAAGGGATTCCGACCATGAAGCAAGTTTATTCGATGGGTACCATCGCCTCCGCCGGTTCGACGGCCGTCCACGACACACCACTGCCGGGGCGAACACTCCGTTTGCCGGCCGTCCGGGCCAGCACCACGGGCATTCTGCCGGATCATCTGCAAGCGTCGTTGCCGGCGGGCCTGTACGCTGCCCCCCCGGGGCGTTCGCAAGACAACGTCCAACCGTTGCCGGTGCGGTTGGCACTCCTGTCGACCCCGAATGGCCGAGTCCTCACGCACGTCACGCCGTTGGGTGGTTCGTATTTCGCGCACACGCTCTTGAATGTTCCCGAAACGGCCGATGCCCAATTGGCGATCCAAACTTGGGGCAGCCCTCTCTGGCAGCGGCACGAGCCGGATTCTGCCGCCGAACTCCCGGAGTTGCCGTACCTGCCCGTCGCCGATTTTCTCGACGATGTTTCGCTGAAACTTTGGCTCGAAGTGCCTTACAAACGTGAACTGCTCGAATTCGCCCTGAGCGCGTTTCTGAGCACGCCGACGACCACCAGGATTTTCCTCGCGGCATCGGCCGACGATGTCGCAAAGGTCGTGTACGCCCTCACTCGGGCACTGCCACAAGGGTTGCTCGACAATTTCACGTTCAGCACCTATGAATCGGATCCACTGTCGTGTACGGCGCGGTTGATCGGCCACGAATCGGGCTCGGCCGAACAAGATTTGCCGAACGGCTGCTATTTGAGTGGGAACGTCGCCCTCAACGCCACCTCGGGTAAACGTTCCGATCTGAAAGCCACCGTGCCGATGGCGGTCTTCGCCACCGACGCACTCGCGCAAGGGGAGTTCGGCGCCCTCGATGAAATCAAAGCGAGCTGGCAACGGCTCGGGTTGAAGGATGCCAAGCACCTCGACCTCGTCTACCGCATGACCCGGGAAACGGGCGAGTTGACGAAAGCCGAAGCCACCGAAGCGCTCCAGCATCCGCCACTGGCCGCGTGGTTGGCCGGTCGCAGTGGTGCCCTGCAACAATTCCTCGATTGGGCGTTGGAAGACCGTTCCTTTGCGCACAGTGGCTTAAGCCGGGCGGTGCAAACGCTTCGCCAGAAGCCGGACGTTCTCGCCAAACTCACCGTGAAAGTTCGCGATCACGGTTTGGCGGCCTTGATAGCAAGTGACAAAGATCGTGCCGCGAACGCGCTCGAAGTGATTCTCCCGATGGTGGCCCCGGCCAAAGCCAACGTGCTCTGGGGCGAACTGCTCGCGGGTTTGAAACCGGATCAACTTTCGTGGGAGATGCGGGGCTATTTGCTGCCCCGGTTTGTCCGCTTCAAGCAACAGCAGAATGCTAGCGCCGGGCCGGATGCCAGCCTCGCCCCGTGGCTCGCGGTGCCGGCCGAGAAACTCGCCGAGTTGCTCGCACTGGAATTGCCGAAGTCGTACCAACTCGCGGCAGCCCAAGCGGTGCTCGGTCAACCCGGTGAGCCCTCCACGACGTTCACGCAAACGCTGGCTCAGCATCCGGCTTTGGCACTGGTGCTCTTGCAGCCCGGTGTGGAAGATCGTTCTGTCGCACTCTTCGAATCGCTGCAAGAAGAATCGCCGAATCGCCCGTGGTTTGAAGATGTCGTGGCCCACTCCGCCGACTACCCGCCGACTCTGCTGAACCGGTTTTTCGAGTCAACTTTGAAAGCGGGCAAGATCGACGCGGATCGACTGGTGCGGACGCAAGGAACACGGCTGCTGGAACTCTTCGTGGGCCAGTCGGGGTTGGATCGCCTTGGCACCCAGTTCCTGGCCGTCCCCCCGATCGATGTGGTTCAGAATCAAACCGTGTTGGCGTTCTTGAAGAACCTTCGCGATCAGAGCCAAATCAGCGACGAATTGAAGTCCCGCATCGACGCGGTTCAGGTGGTTCGTGCCTACCTGGACGCACCCGAGTTCACCCCCGAGGCGATGGCACCCTTGTCATCGGCATTCGCAGTGACTCCAGCGGCCTTGCCGAGTGCGACCAAGGGGCAAGTGTTCGATGCCGTCGTCCGTGAGTTGTCCAAACGATCTTCTAAGACAACGCTCCAAACCGACCTCGAAGCGGTATTGCTCCACTTGGGGCCGACGTTGGCCACCGACCCAACCGATCTGTTTGAAAATAGCCTGCGGGCTTGGCGAGGTATTGAACACGACTTCGCCAAACATCCGAATCGAGTCCATGCGTTCCTGGCGTTGGCACTCGGGGCGAGTGAATCGGCGGAACTGCGTACCAAACTGGACGGGTTGGAAGCCCACGCGTTCGGTCTCGCTTCCGAGGCCGCGAAAGTCGGCGGGCATCCGATGCTGGATGAAATCGACCGGCGGGCGAAGAGCTGGCCAAAAGAAGCGCAGACGAAGTGGGGCTTCCTACTTGCGGCGGTTCGTCCACAAAGTCGTTGGAAGCGCGACTTCCTGTGCGGACTGATTGGCGTGGCCGTCGCGTCCGCCGCCTGGATCGCACTGAAATTTGTCGGGTGATGCTCAACCGGCCATTCGGGCCACTCGCATTTTAAGAATCGTTTCCAAGTGGGGGCGTGGCTTCAAGCGGGCCGGAGTTTTTGATGGCTCCGGGCTGCTGAGCGTATACGAGTGGCATTTCGGGCACGGGCGGGATTCCACCGACTCCCGTTCGTACACCGACCAATTTCCCATCAACACCCACGAGTGGTGGCATTTGCCACAGCAGACTTTCCAAGCATTCACAGCCGCACCTTCACGTCGATTGTAATTAGTACCGGATCGGATGGCCGCGTTCCATCGGCGGGCCAAATCCACGGAAACCCTGACAGATCCAAATCTTCCAGCTCGCCACCAGGACACCGTCCGCCGTCGGCGTGACCACTTGCACGAGCTCCATCCGGTCGAAGGCACCCTTGGGTAGCTCCTCGCCGACGTACACGAACGTGCGCCCGTGGAAATCTTGCGCGTCCAGTACCGGATTGGGTCGCCAGAGGTCGTACTGGCTGAAGCGATCCGCCAGCGCCAACCCGAAGGAATAGACCGTCGGATTTCCCCGGCAGTAGAATCCGAGTTCCCCGGGTACCGTCCAAGTCATGCTCGCGATCAACGGCTCCTCACCGGTCGCGGTGTCGATTCGTTCTCGCACGGAATCGACGGCCGACGCAAGGGCGTTCCAGCCTAGCAGTCGGGCGGTTGGGTCGAGTTGGCGAACCGGGGCCGGGCGATCCGCCGTCGGTTCTCCGGTCAATCGTGCGAGTGTCGGTCGGAGAATGCCGGGCCAACGCAAGAACAAACTGCACCCGATTCCGAGTGCGACGACGGTGACAATCGCCCGTCTTACCGTTAGACTCTGCCAGCGTGCACGAACCCAAAACATCGCCAAGACAAAGCCGCTGATGTAAGCCGCGGCGGGCCAATTCGGCTGCCCACTCGTTTGCAGAGAGGCGACGGTGCAGACCACGAGTAACGGCACGCTGAGCCACCAGAGCAGGGCAGTACCCGGATGGGAAATTGGTCGCAACGTCCAGATTGCCCGCAGCCAAGCGACAAACCAGACCCCGAGTAGAATTCCGAACTGCCCACCGAGGAAACCGAGTGGGCCGAGGAGACCGGGCCAAGGTTCTTGGATGCCGGTGTGACCCAGCGTGTGCAGTAGCCCGACGCCATCCTGCCGAAGGTTCCAAACCACCATTGGGATGAAACCGAGTGCGGCGATCAGCCCGAAGGGAAGCACGTTCCAAGTCCGGTGCTGTTTCTGTTGCAGCAGTAGCAAGGCCACGCTGACGGGGAACGCGAGCATGGTCAGTTTCGCCAGTAGTCCGATAGCGACGAACAGCCCTGCGAGGCACCAGTACCGAAGCGCCTTACCCGACAAAGCGGATTGAATGCAGACGGTGGCCCAGGCCCAACAGGCCAGGAATGGTGCGTCAATGGTCATCAGCACGCTTGTCGCCGAGATACCCGGCAACGTCAACGCCGCGCAAATCACAAAGAATGAAAAGCGGCGATCCCCGGATATTTGGTGGGCTAGTTTCGCCATCCCGGCTAACAACGCCGTCCCGCAGATTACGGCAGGGAGTCGCACGGCGAAGGGAGTGTGCCCGAAGAGTTCGCAACTCCCGCGAATTAGCAGCGCGACCAACGGCCCCTTGCTGTAATAGCACCAGTCCAAATGACGTGCCCAATCCCAGTAATGAGCCTCGTCGGGGGCCAAATCGTAAGGGCACGCCCACCGGATATATGCCAAGTTGCCAATCAAGACCGCAATCAACATCGCGGGGATCGGCCAACGGGGGAATTCACGCATGCCACGTGATAAACCACAGTGGATGGGCGGTCAAGGCGAAGGGAGTTTGTCGATTGCGCCAATCTAGTGCGGTTTTCTCGTCGCTTGCCATCCCGTCGAAATCGCACTTTCCAAGGGCGAGGTTTTCCCTCCCTGCCGACACTGCCATCAAGCAGTGACTTGAGTCATGATCCGACCGACCCAAAATTGACAGGCTTTTCCGGGTCGTCACCGACCCGGCCGAATTGAAGAAGGACCGGGATAAGCGTACGACGGGTTCGTTCTGAACCATTTCCATGACGTCACCGTCATGGCCGAGTTATCCTCGTCCGGGAAAGTCCAAACCCGCAAGCATGCCGCTTGCGGTGTTTGTTCCCATTTTCAATTTGTCCCCGCTAAAAAACCTTCTTTGATTCTGTAACGATCCACCGCTCTCGGGCAATAACTGTTCGAGAGTCAACTCACGACACTCATCAGGAGGCTCCCTCATGGAACCG
>JANXWE010000335.1 GCA_025351325.1 Fimbriiglobus sp. | reverse complement strand
TCGGCGTCAATGGTGGCCGGGGAGCTGGCCGCATTCGCTTCTTTCAAACGGTCGGCCCAATCGTCGGGCTGATAGAGGTGCGGGCCACTCGGCACCGTGTAGAGGGCACCTTCCTTCGGCGTGTCGTGGTCGTAAGTACTGGACGCTTGCGGGGGCCGTTCCAGCCCCACGAGCGCAGCCGGGTGCCAAAGCGCGAAGTAGCCATTGAGCCACGACGTAGCCTCTTCCGCATTCAAGCTCACCGGATACGAAGTCGGCGGGCGATACGGCGAGAGGAGATGGGATTCGCGTGGTGTCATAGTGTGAACGAGGCGGATGGCTGGGCAGTGCAGATTGCTAGTTAATATACTCCACACGGGTCAATCTGAGCTTTTGTGGCGAAATAACCGATGAAATTCAGGGTTAACCCGATGCGCAAGCATCGGAAACCACAAACTATGCCGTCGTACCATTGTCTACCCATCGATCCCCAACGCCGATGCTTGCGCATCGGGTTAACCTGTTTGAAGAGTACCTCAGCCTTACCCGTGAGAAGTATAGAACTGGTAGACGGGAGTATGATCATACCTGATTCTGAAAGGTGCCCGATGAGCAGCCTGAGCTTATTCCCGGAGCTGGCTCCGATCTGGCCAAGTTGGCCTGTCGTATCGGCCCTCGTTCCTGACGCCCGCAGAGCAGCGGCTACTGGTCGATGCGATCGAATACGCCTGTTGACACTGGCCGCCGGAAGTTTACTCGTCATGGCCGACGAAGCCCGTTATGACTGGACTCATCAAATCCGACCACGCCTCCGAGACAACGGGATTCTCCGCCGACGGCGAATCTCGCTCACCTTCCGGAAAGTGATTTTGCCAACGTGATCCCGACGCCGTCGTGATCGCCCGGGGCTAGGGTGCCAGAATAAAATCGTTGCACCCGTTCCGGCGGAAAACAACCCCTTGTTCGCCAGTCTTGGCCGAAGCCCGTAGCCGGAGTAAGAAGTGAAGCTGCGACACCGACTCGATGGTGAGGCCGAGCATGGCTAAGAAGCGGTTGACCGATATGCCCTCGGCCAAGGCCGTGAAGCAGTACCTCGCCCAGAACAAATTCGACTTGGCCGCCGAGGAAGCACGCAAATTGATGGGCTTCGCCCCCGGTGCGGCGACGGCCGAACTGCTGCGCGAAGCGCTGTTCGCCCTGGCCGGTTCGTACGCCGATCGCAAACAGTTCGCCGACCTCAACCGCTTGGCCCGCGAAATCGAACCGCACTGCCGGGCGGCCGGTGCCGAGTCGATCTTGGCATTGGGTCGGCTCCTGTTGCGGGGCACGCAAATCGGCGAAGTGAACCGGCTCATCGGCGAACTCGGCGACCCGGAAGCGCTGACCTTGCGGGGCGAACTCGCCGATTATTTCATCCGGGCCAAGCATTCCCCTCCGCTGCCGGACGAGTGGAAGCCGGCGTACGGTGCGTTCCAAAAAGCACTTCAACTCTACGGGGCCGAACGGGACGACGAAGCCCGAGTCGCACTCAACGACATCGGGTTGGGGTCGCCGTTTCTCGAATGGAAAATCTGGCTGCGCGGGCTGCTGGCCTGGGGCGCGCAGGACGTCGGCCGCGCGCTCGAAAATTGGTCGCGGTTGAATCCGAAGCGGTTGCCGTATCAACTGATGGCGCCGCTGCGAGCACACGCGGATGCCAGTTGGTTGCTCGATCAGCCGGCGCTGCGCGACCGACTCTTGCAGCAGTATGCCCGGCTCGGATCGGGTGGCCTGGGCGGACAACTCCGAGAATTGCGACCGCAGCTCGCCGGCCGAACCGGGTTGGCCAAATCGTTCAAAACGGCCGAGGCCTTTCTGCCGCGCTTCCAAGCGGCTCATCCGGCGCTGGTTCCCCGACTGGCGGACGTCTTTTATCACACGATGCAGCGGCGCGGCGAGCCGGCGGACCTGGAACGATTCTCGAAGGTCTTCGGCCGAATGCCGGACGACCCCAGTTTCGACAAGCTGTCCGCGATCTCGTTCGAGCAAGCCGACGAAGCCGAACGGGCTCTCGCCCTGTGGCAACGGCACATCGATTGGCTGCAGGTGGAGGCGAAGTGGCCCCCACTTCTCAAGCGGCAGGCGATCGCCATCATCTTCCGCACCATGGCGGGGATCGTCGGCCGCTTCGACGACCTCGATCCGGACGACGACCCGTTCGACCGGCCGGCGAAGAAGACCAAGTCGAAAACGTCGGGGGCGGCCAAGGTTCGACCGACGCCCGTGGATTACCTCGTCCGCGCCCTCGAATTCGCCCCCGATTGGGAAATCGCCGCCGCGGAGTTGATGGAGGCGTCCGTCGACTTCGACCGGGTCGTTGAAGCGTGCGCATTCGCGGAGCAGTTCCTGGCGGCGAATCCGAATGCGATCGCGGTGAGCCGGGCGTACGCCGACATTTTGATGCTGAAGTTCGACCACGCCGGGGCGTTGATCCAACTCCAACGGTTGCGCAAAGCGAATCCGTTCGATGCCGGCATCCGCAACACGTTGGCCGAGTGCGTGCTCCATTGCCTGTATCTGTTCGTACGAGATGCCGACTTCGAGAATGCTCAGAACCTATACGAGGGGGAGCGGGAACTGCTGCTGAGTGAGTCGCCGACGATGACGACGCACTGGCTGTACGCACTCTACAAGAAGCGAAAACAGACGGCGGAGGCGGAGGCCGAGTTCCGGAAGATCGCGCCGACGAAACCCTTGGACGCGTTCTTGCTCGTCGCCAACGCCCATCTTTTCAAAGCGAAGCCCGCCGAGAAGTCGGCGGCGACCAAAGCCTACAAAGCCACACTCGCGGAGAGTCCGAGCGCGGCCGATACCCTCCTTCTGTTCGACGGCTACGCGTTCTTCAAACTGGGTGGTCTCGACTTCACCGGGATGAAAACCATGCACGGTGGGATCGTCACCGCGACGTTGAATGCGGGTGGTGACCCGAAATTGACCGAACACCAAGGGGCCTTGTTGATTGCGAATACCTCCGGGCAGACGACGATGCCGAAGTTCGAAAAACTCGCACAAACTTTGGGAAAGCGCTTCCCGAAGAATCCGATCTTCAAGCTCTGCGTCGTCGAGACTTGGCTCGCGAAGAACCCGGAAAAGCGGGTGCCTTTCAAAATCGTCCAGCTGCTGCGCCAAGCCAAGAATCTCGTGCGGGACTCCGCCGATCCGAAGTACAAGCTGCTGGAAACGCGGATCGACGAACTGACCGAAGAGTTGGACCCCTACGCCGACATGCGCCGACTATTCGACGGCTTTTTATAACCGGAACCCCATGACCCACGATCCCTACATTCTCCTCGGACTGCCGAGTCACGAAGACCTCACGGATGAACAAGTGCGCCAACGCTACTTGCAACTCATCCGGGAGTTCCCACCGGAACAGCAACCCGCCCGGTTCGCCGCGATCCGCGCCGCGTACGAAAAGATCCGTACTTTGCACGCGCGGGCGAAGTACCGGCTCTTCGGCGCCGGCGCCGACGAGACCCTGGATCAGATCATCGAGGAAGTGGACCGCGCGGCGGCCCGGCCCCGGCCGACGCTGGCGCACTTGTTCGAAGCCATCGAGACCCCGAAAAAACTATGACTGCCGACGCCATCGACCGGATCCTCGCCGACTTTCGCACCTGGCTCGAAGCCCTCCCGGATTCGGAGGCCGCGCGACCGGAAACGCTTCCGCCGCCCGCCGTCGATCTCGGCGCGCTCGCGGCCCAGTTCACCGCCCTGCGCCACGACGTGAACTTGCAGACCAAAGCGACCCGGGCCGTGCTCGACCAGTCCGGCGAGGCGCTCAAGCAACTCGCGGCGCGGCCGAGTTTCACCGATGCGGAATCGCACTTGAAGCCGACCCGCAAACTGCTCATCGACTTGGCCGACGCCCTGAGTTTGTCGTTGAAGCAAGTGACGCGGGCGACCGAATCGCTGGAGCAATTTCGAAGTGTGGATGCCCCTGAACCATGGCCCGAAATGCCGGCAATTCCAGCCACGCAATCGTTCTGGCAACGGCTGCGCGGCGGATCGGCACCCTCCGAAGACTGGCTGGCTTGGGCCGAAACGACCCAAGAACGAGCCGACGCGGTGGTCGAGGAGCAAACCGCCGCCAACGAGCAACTCGGCTCGGTGCTCGCCGGTCTGGCCGACGGTTACACGCTCAGCCTCCGCCGCGTGGAACGCGCCCTGCCCCACTATTCGCTAGAACCGATAGAATGCGATGGGTGCCCGTTCGACCCGGAATTGATGGAAGTCGTCGAAGTCATCGGCGACTCGGATCGCCCGAGTGGAACCGTCGTCCAGGTGATCCGCGCCGGCTATTGTGTGGGTGGGCAAGTGATCCGATTCGCCCAGGTGGCCGTGGCTAGATAATTCTTGATTTTCAACAGAGTGCACGATGCAAGACCTCATCATCGGGATCGATCTCGGGACCACCAATAGCGAAGTCGCCATCGTCGAGAATGGTCAGCCGCGTGTCATCGCCATTGATGGCGATCCGATCTTGCCGTCGGTCGTCGGCTTGTCGAGCGACGAAAAATTGCTCGTCGGCAAACCGGCGCGCAACCAGTACGTCTTGGCCCCGGAGCGGACGGTGAAGTCGGTAAAACGGCAGATGGGGCTCGACCTGAAGATCCCCCTCGGCGCCCAGCAATTCCGCCCGCAGGAAGTCTCCGCGATGATCCTGCGGCGGTTGAAGGAAGCCGCCGAAAAGGATCTCGGGCAACCGGTTCACAAAGCGGTCATCACCGTGCCGGCCTACTTCAACGACAGCCAACGCCAAGCGACCCGGGAAGCGGGGCAACTCGCCGGCTTGGAAGTCGTGCGGATTCTCAACGAGCCGACGGCCGCCGCACTGACCTACCGGCCGAACCCCGATACGAACGAGAAGTTTCTCGTCTACGATCTCGGCGGCGGCACCTTCGACGTCAGCATCGTGCAGGCTGAGGGCGGTGTCTTCGAGGTGCTCAGCAGCCACGGCGATACCCAACTGGGAGGCGACGACTTCGACGAACTGTTGCTGAACCACATCGCCGACGAGTTCCAAGAGCTGTATCAGATCGACCTGCGCGTTAACCTCACGACCAAAGCACGGTTGCTCCGAGCCGTCGAGAACGCAAAGAAAACTCTGTCCGATCACGCGTTCGCCCGGATCGAAGAGGAGTTCATCGCGGAAAAAGACGGCGTGCCGTTGCACCTCACCAAGGAGCTGGAACGGAGCACCTTCGAGCAACTCATCGACCCGCTGTTGCGGCGGACGATGGACTGCTTGCAGAAGGCGCTCGACGACGCCAAGATCAACGCTTCGGATTTGAAACAGGTGGTGCTCGTCGGGGGCAGCACCCGTTCCCCGGTGATCTCGCGGTTGCTCGAAGCGCGGTTGGGGCAGCCGGCCCACCGGGAGGTCCACCCCGATTTGTGCGTGGCCATGGGCGCCGCGATCCAAGCCGCGATCATCGCCGGCAGCGATGTCGGGGCTGTCCTCGTGGACATCACCCCGCACTCGGTCGGCATCAAATCGCTCGAAGTCCCCGACTCGTTTTCACGCCAGTTCAACGAGTACAAGTTCGCACCGATCGTCCCTCGGAACACGCCGCTGCCGACGAGCCGCAGCGAGATCTTCTGCACCGTGTCGGACAACCAAGCGAAGGTGGACATCGACATTTTCCAAGGGGAGAGCGGCGACGTGCGGCGGAACCACCGCGTGGGCAAGTTCCTCATTGAGGGGTTGGCCCGCGTTCCGGCCGGAAATCAACTCGTCGTGCAGATGGAACTCACGCTCGATGGCACGCTGAAAGTCACGGCCCGCGAGAAGGCCACCGGCTTGATGAAGAACATCGTTATCGACAACGCCATGGCCCGCTTCGCCGTGGAAGAAAAGGACGCCGCTCAATCGCGGCTCGACCGAATGTGGGCCGAATCGGAGTGGACGGAAGGCGACGACGAACCGATCGACCCGGCCAAACTGGCCGACCTGCTCGGCTCCGAACCGGGTGCCTACGACGATGACGAAGAAGATGATGATGACGACGAGGGCTACGAGAAATTCCCGGTGCCCGAACCGGAGGAAGATGCCGCCGCGCCACGCTTCCAATTCCCGGTGGACGCCGGTGCGACCACAGGGCAGCGCGAAGCAGTCCAAGCTCGGGCACTGCTCGAAAAGGCCGAACGGGTCGGGGCCAAGGCCAACTCGGAAGATCGAGCGGAACTCGGTCGGCTCACGGCCAAAGTGAAGGCGGCACTCGACGAACGCCGTTGGCCCGACTTGCAATCGACGAGCAACGCCCTGGCCGACGTCCTCTTTTACTTGGAAGACGCATGACCATCGCTTGCCCCTGCTGTCGGGCTTCCAACGAAACACCGATGTGCCGACGCTGCAAAGCGGATCTGACGCTGCTCGTCGCCGTGGAGACTCGCCGCGAGTATTTGATTGAAGAAACGCGGTTCGCACTGAGCGGGGGTGGCAAAGCGCTGCCCATGATCGCAGAAGCAGAATCGTTGCGGAGTGGCAGCGATACCGCGCAACTTCGAGCATTGGCCGCACTGTTGGCAGGAGATTACGCGGGTGCGCTGGCCAGTAATCGTTACATCCGTTCGACGGTCTGAATCCCCAACAAATCCAGTGCTTTCTGAATCATTCGGCTCGTCAAATCGACCAAGAGCAACCGGCTGCTCTTCAATTCCGGAGTCGTGGCGGTCAACACCGGGCAGGCTTCGTAAAAGGTGCTGAGGGCCTTGGCCAAGTCCCAGAGGTAGGCCGCAATGTAGTGCGGCACGTAGTCGGTTGCGGCGCCATCCAACGTCTCCTCGAACTTCAACAGTTGCAGTGCCAAGTTCCGCTCGGCTGGTTCCACTAGCAGCACCGCTGGCGGGTTCTTGCGGAACTCGGAAACGTCCACATCCCCCTTGCGGAAAATCGCGCGGCAGCGGGCGTAGGCGTACTGCATGTACGTCGCGGTGTTCCCTTCCGTCGCCAGCATCTTGTCGAAGTCGAAGATGTAATCGGTGCTGCGGTGGTTGCTCAAATCGGCGTACTTCACGGCCCCGATGCCGACGATGCTCGCCAGTTTCGCCTTGTCGGGGGCGCTCATCTCCGGGACGTCTTGGCCGCGTTCGCGGCGCTCGGTGCAGTTGTCTTCGTACTTCTTCGTCGCCCGGGCCACCGCTTCATCGAGCAGCGAATCGAGTTCGATGGTACCGCCGTCGCGTGTTTTGAGTGGACGTTTATCCTGACCCAAAATCGACCCGAATTGCACGTGCTGGAACTCGACGCCGGCGTACCCCCAACGGCGGGCGTTGGCGAAGAGCGTCTTGAAGTGGAGAGCCTGCCGGGCATCGACGACGTAGAGTAGCACGTCCGGCTTCCATGTCTCCATGCGGTAGCGGATGGTCGCCAAATCGGTGGTCGTGTAGGTGAACGCCCCGTCGCGTTTGCGAATCAACGCCGGTGGTTCTTCCTTCGATTGTTCGCCACTTTCTTTCGGCACAACGCCCTTCGCATTCGGCACCACCACCGCCCCGTTGCTTTCGACCGCGACGCCCTTGGCCAGCAGATCCTCGACGATTCCCGGCAGCATCGGGTTGTAGAAACTTTCCCCGAGCGCATGGTCGATCTGCACGCCGAGCCGGGCGTAGATGGGCCGTAGCATCTCCAAACAGGCCGGCATGTACTCGTTCCAGAGTCGGTTGTTCTCCGGGTCGCCGGCGTGCAATTTGGCCGTCTCACGCCGGCACGCTTCCATCACCTCGCCGGTGCCTTCGTCGTCATCGTTGGCGGCTTTTGCCAGTTGGCGAATCAGCAGATAGATCCGGGCCAATTCACGCACGGGGTCAGCAACATACGCGGCGGCATCGAGGTGATTTTTGTAGCCATACAGCAGAATGCCGAACTGGGTGCCCCAGTCGCCGAGGTGGTTGTCGCCGACGACGGTGTGGCCGAGAAACCGCAAAATGCGGACGAGCGAATCGCCGATGACGGTGCTGCGCAAGTGTCCGACGTGAAGTGGCTTGGCGACGTTCGGCCCGCTGAGGTCGATCACGAACATTTTCGGTGCCGCAACCTGGGCCACACCGAGTCGTTCCTCGCGGGCAATGATTTGCAACCGTGCGGCGAGCCATCTCGATTTTAATTTGAGGTTGATAAACCCCGGCCCGGCGACCACCGCCGATTCAAGCAGGTCGTTCGCGCCGAGTTGGTCGATGATGGCCTGTGCCAGCTCTTGCGGCTTGCGGTTCAGCACCTTGGCCAACGGCATGGCGAAATTGGCCTGATAGTCGCCGTTCTTGGCATCCGCCACCGATTTGACCATGCCGGTGTATTCGGGCAATCGGCCCAAATCGGGAACGATGGACTTGAGCACCGGCTCGAACAAGGCCCGGACTTCGTGGAGCAAATTCATTGGGTCAGTGCGGAATGGGGAGTTCGGAATGCGGAATGAAGAGATCGGTATCTGCGATTCCGCGCTCCGAACTCCCCATTCCGCACTGGTTTCGGTCAGTCGATCTCTTGTTCCCAGTCGAGCTTCTCGGCGTCGGCCCAAAGCTCTTCGAGGTTGTAGAAGTTGCGCGTTTCGGCATCGAACACGTGAACGAGCACGTCGCCGTAGTCTTGCACCACCCACTTGCTCGACTCGTACCCTTCGACGCCCATACGGGCATCGCCGACGTTGCGCAGGGTGGCGTCGATTTCTTCCACGATGGTGTGGATCTGCCGACGGCTGGTACCGGTGGCGATCACGAAGAAATCGAAGATGGGTGTGACTTTCCGCATGTCCAAGATGGTGATCTCTTGGCCCTTGTTGTCGGCGGCGGTTTGGGCGGCCAAACAAGCGCGTTGCAAGGCTTCGGGCATGTCTGGAAAGTGAATGGCCGAAGCGGTCGAAGCAGGCACGCCGACCGTCTCGGGCATCGATTGCAGGGTGGCGACGCTGTTCAAGTGATCTCCCTCAGGTTTGTACCTCGGGAGATCGACGCAGCGTCAAGTCGAGCAGCTCGTAGTGCTGGTTCGCCTTCGTGTTCGACCCCCTGAAAGGTGCAGCCCATTCCCGGTTGGCAGGCAATCCCATAGCCTGCATCTGTTCTATCATCGGAGCCGTCGCTGAAATGTCAAGGGGTTTACTAGCCGGGGGGTCTAGCGGTTTCGTTCGGATCCGCCGTGGCGGCCAGTTTTTAACTGGCCGTCACGGTGCGCAAAACCATACAAGTCATGGTTTTT
>JANXWE010000093.1 GCA_025351325.1 Fimbriiglobus sp. | reverse complement strand
AGTGCGATGTGCCGCTTCTTGTCCTTCAGGTCTTGCATCTTGTGTGCGAAGAACACGAAATCGGCGGCGTCGCTCTTGACCTGCGAACCGCCGAAGAGGAGGGCGGTGAATTTGAACCGGCCGTCCACATCGGGGAAGATTTTCAAGCGGTTCTCGAAGTCGTACAGCCCGGAAAGCGCCTTCGACTCCATCAGTTCGGCGAAGAACTCGCGGGTGGTGTTGTCGGTGGCGATGCCGGAGGGGACGAGCAGCCCGACGCGGCCGGCGGGGGCGACGATCTTGCGCGCCAGCTCGGCGAAGAGCATGTAGGTGTTGATGTCGCCCTTGGCCGTCAGCGGGAACTCGCCGGACCGGCGGACGTGGTCGAGGGTGCGTTCGGCCGCCCGCTTGGCGTTGGTGTAGCTCTCGAAGAGGGCGGGGCGGGCCGTCTCCGTTTCGACGATGAGTTTGCGGCGCGTGGCGGCGCTCACCGCTTCGGCGATGTCTGGGGCGGCGTGCGCGAAGAACTCGCGCTCTTGAAGTTTCAGCCGTTCCCACGGCGGGTTGCCCACGACCGCATCGAACCCGGGGTTGCTCCGCTGGAAGACGTCCGGGAAAGTCGCCTCCCAGATCATCGCCTTCGGGTGGACGCCGGCATCGACGACGAGGCTGTTGCCCCAAACGATGTTCTTGCTGAGGTCGGCGAGTTTGCGGCCGGGGATGGCGCTGCGCAGCCAGAGCGCGAGTTGCGTGATCTCCACGGACTGTTCGGAGAGATCGACGCCGTAGAGATTGTCGAGCAGGATGGAGCCGGCAATCGGTTCCAGCAATTCTTTTTCCGGAACGCCACTGTGCCGGGCCAACTGCTCGACAACGTAAGCATAATGCCCGTCGAGTTCTTCGTAGGCTTCGATCAGGAACGCCCCGCTGCCGCAAGCGGGGTCGCAGATTTTCAGGGTGCGGAGCGCGGCCAAGCCGTCGCGCCAGTAGTCCGCCAACTCCGGCGTCGGCGTCTCGGACTCGAGTTGGGCGGCGCCGAGTCCGTGTTTCGCCGCCAAGGTTTCCCGTTGCTCGGCGACGAGCCGGCCGACGGTTTCGCGCACGAGGAACCCGGTGAACGCCGGCGGGGTGTAGTAGATGCCGAAGCGTTTGCGCTCGGCCGATTTCGCCATCGCTGTCTGCGACTGCGTCGGTAACACGCCGAAGAGCGGCCCGCCGGCGTTGCGGATCTGTTCGAGTTCGCCGATCGACTTCTCGAACAGGTGGCCGAGGATGTCGACGTTGACTTCGTAGCGGAAATCGTAGGTGCCGATGAGTTTGAAGAAGTCGGTCCATTTGTCGTCGAGTTGGAGGTCGTCGACTTCGGGGTCGTGGGCGAAGAGGCCACCGTTGTACCCCTCTTCGACGAGGATCGCGTTGTGGCCTTTGTCGATGGCGTCGAACAAGTCGAGAAAGTTCTGCCAACGGGGGTTGGTGACCCGCGTGAAGGGCGGCGTATTGTCCCAGCCCTTCTGGAGGCACTTTTCGGGGAGCAAGCCGCGGTCTTCGCAGAAGGCGATGAAGACGATCCGATCCATCAGCTTCTGGGCGATGTGGATGGCCCGATCCAAAGTTTTCTTGTGGTGATCGCACAGGTGCATCAGGAGTTGGTTGCGGTTCTGGCTGTAGTAGTCGTAGAGTTCGTCGCCGACTTCGCGCTGACGATTTTCGGTTTCGCGCAGGAGCCGCTCGGCCCGCGGCGCGATTTTCGTCGGCGACGGCAGGAATGCCCCCGCTTCGAAGAGGTAATAGAACTGCAAGAAGAGGTCGCGCTTCCGCAGATCTTGGAGTTTGAACTCCTGATACGCTTGCGGCGACTTGTCGCGGTGGTAGAGCCGGATGACCGAGAAATTACTGACGATGCCCCACGGGCACGACGGCCAGGCGTTCAAGTAATCCCAGCACTGCTGGACGGCGGTGCGGCCGTTCGATTTGTCGCGGTCGAGGTCGGTCTTGGCGCCCTTCAGTTCGATCATCACGAACGGGGTCGGAGCCGAACCGGAACCGAATAACCCGAGCGCCCCGTCGGCGGCGCCGACGCCGGGCACGGCGAACTGGCGTTCCAACGTGTACTTGGCCGAATTGTCGGTGGCGAAGGTGTACCCGAGACTTCGGTTGAAGAACTCTTCCAAGAACTGGGCGTCGAACGCGGTCTCTTTCTTCTGGATGAGGTCGCCGGACTTTTCCAAGTCGGCCCACTTCAACACCATCTGATAGGCAGCGTCCTGCTGCGGTCCTTCGAGCTGCTTATCCTTCGACGCTTCCGCCAAAAACCGAGGCAAGATCAGGGCGCGGTACTTGCGTTCCCGACGGGCGGAGGAGAAAAGATCGGGCGCGGTACCAGCGCCGGGTTTGGATTTGGCCATGATCGACGGAATCGGAGGGAATGGTCAACTCGTTCGCAGTAGCTTATCGAAACTCTACCGCGATTCCGCTTGACCCAATTTTGCCTTCCGTTCCGGGGTGTAGAACCACCACGGTTTGGCCTCGTCGCCGCCCATGAAGCGCACCGCCGCGATGAACACATCGATCACGCAGGGGTCGTGGCGTTGGTTCGTGATCGTGCAGAGATTTTGGTACATTTCGTAGGGATCTCGGCCAATCAGATCGACGGGAACAGCAATCCCGAGCAACCGGAGATCACCGGCACCCGCCGGCCCGATGTTCGGCAGTTGCTCCAATTCGGTGTAGTCACTTCGATCCATGTGTTCACCGATCCCTTTCGAACAAGGTATTGAGCCATTACCGCATACCTTAGAGCAACTTGAACTGGTAGAATAGTGCTGGAAGCAACGCACGGAGATTCTCATGGTGACTTTGCAATCGCTCGGAATCGACCGGCTCTCGCACGATGAACTCATTGCCTTGTCCGAGGCACTGGAGCAACACATCCTCGACACGCGCCCCGACACCGGCCTCAGCCCGGAACATTTGGCCGATTTGCAACGGCGCCTCGACGAGGACGATGCGAATCCGGACGAGGGGACACCGATCGAAGATGCCATGCGAATGATGGAAGTTCTGGTGGAATCGAGGATGAAACCGTGAGGATCATCGACATTGCGAATCGAGAACTGCGCGATGCCACCGAACGGTATCTCGACATCCGACCCGAATTGGGCAATCGGTTCAAGAACGCAATGAAGGCAGCATTTCAGGACATTGCTGCGTACCCGGATCGCTATCCCCTGATCCTCGGTACAGCACGCCAATATCTAGTTCCTGTGTTTCCTTACTCGATCATCTACCGCTATCGATCGACTACGATCCGCGTCATCGCCGTCTACAACCACTCCCGCAAACCCCTCGGCTGGCGGCACCGCTAGCTTTCCATCCGAGAAGTACGCGGCTCCGAAGATGAGCTAGAATAAGATATCGTCACAGAAATCGGCCAGGAGAACGACCATGGTGACTTTGCAATCGCTCGGAATCGACCTGCTCTCGCACGATGAACTCATTGCCTTGTCCGAGGCACTGGAGCAGCACATCCTCCACACGCGCCCCGACACCGGCCTCAGCCCGGAACACTTGGCCGATTTGCAACGGCGCCTCGACGACGATGATGCGAATCCGGACGAGGGGATTCCTTGGGAAGAAGTCAAACGGCGGGGTCGTGATATTATCGAGGCGCAGTGCCCACAATGATTTTCAAGCACGCTGCGGAGCGAGAATACTTGGCTGCAATCCGTTGGTATACCGACATCCGCCCCGAGTTGGGAACTCGATTCGAAGTCGCCGTCGAAACTGCACTCACCGAGGTCGTTGCCGATCCGCAAAAGTTTCCGGTTATTCAGGGAACGACGCGGGAAAAGATCGTTGATGACTTCCCGTATTCTGTGATCTTCCGATTCCGCGCCGGCCGACTCACGATCATTGCCGTCTACAATCACTCCCGTAAACCCCTCGGCTGGCGTCACCGTTAATTCTTCCACCGGATTCCCCATGCTCCGCTCGCTGCTGGCTTCGCTCCTCTGTGTTTCACCCCTGTTCGCCGGTGCGTCCAATAGCCTGCTCGATGTCGCCCCGGACGGCAAACTGCTCGCGGTTGCCAACACCGACAACGGCACCGTCAGCGTCGTCGATTTGAAATCTCGACTGAAGCTGCACGAGTTCCCTTGCGGCGATCACCCCGAGGGCGTGGCCTGGGCCGGGAACAGCGGCACCTTCCTCGCCACGGTTTACGGGGACGACAAAGTCCTCTTCTACGATGCGGCCAAGGGGCACCAGTTCAGTCTGAAAGTCGACGACGAACCCTACGGCATCGTCACCACCGCCGATGGCAAGTTTGCGTACGTCACGCACGACTACCCCGGCACGGTCTCGGAGATCGACATCGCCGCCCGCAAGGTCACACGCAGCTTTAAAGCCGGGCCGAACGCCCGTGGTATCGCGCTGGCTGCCGATGAAAAGACGCTCTACGTCACCGAGTTCTTCACATCGAAATTGCACGCCATTAGCCGAGACTCTGGCACGATCACCGATAGCTGGGCCGGCTACGATTCGGACAATTTGGCCCGCCACGTGGTGTTGCACCCCAAGCGGCCGAAGGCTTATCTGTCGCACATCCGCAGCCGAGTGGAAGCGCACGACGCCCGCGGCTCGATCTTCCCGCAGCTTTCGATCTGCGACCTCTGGGAGAAACCGAAAGGCGAGAAGCGCCGGCGGTCGATTGCACTCGACACCTACAACGACGTCTACGTGATTACCAACCCGTGGGAAGCGGCCCTCAGCCCGGACGGCAAGAAGCTCTACACGATCTACGCCGGCACCAACGACATGAACGTGTCGGAGACGTTCGACGACGACTACCGCGAAGCGGAACGCATCGGCCGGGCCATTCGCATTGGCCGGCACCCACGTGCGATCCGGTTGAACCCGACGGGCAGCGAAGTCTACATCTACAACACGATCGACCGTTCGGTCAGCATCCACGATGCGGACATGAAGCCGCTCGGCCAAGTGGTCGTCTGCACCGAGGCACGCAGCAAAGATTGGATTCGCGGCAAGGAACTGTTCCAGAGTGCACTCCCGCCGATGGGGTCGGCCCGCTGGATCGCTTGCAGCAGTTGCCACCCGGACGGACTGACCGACGGCCGCGTTTGGCAGAACCCCGAAGGGCAACGCAAGACGCCGAACCTGTTCGGGCTGGCCCACACGCACCCGCTGCACTGGTCGGCCGACCGCGATGAATCGCAAGACTTCGAGTACACCATCCGCGGCAAACTGATGCGAGGCCGGGGGCTGACCGACGGCTCGTTGAAACTCGGCCGTGAGTTCGGCAGCATTGCCTTGGAAGAGACGATGGCCGGGCGATCTAAGGATCTGGACGCGCTGGCGATGTACACCAACTCGTTCCCGGTGCGGTTGTCGCCGCACAACTCGGCGCCGGGCAAACTGAGCGCGGAAGCGGAACGTGGCCAGAAGCTGTTCACCGGTACTGAAACCCAGTGTGCGAAGTGCCACACCGGTAGCTACTACTCGGATAGTCAGTTGAAGAAGCCGTTCAACCTCCACGATGTCGGCACCGGCACCGCGAAGGACGAGAAGATGGGGCCGAAGTACGACACGCCGACATTATTGGGGATTTACCGACTGCCGAACTATCTGCACGACGGCCGTGCCACCACGTTGATGGACGTACTGACCACCCACAACGTCGGCGACAAGCACGGCAAGACGAGCCACCTCAAGAAGGAAGAACTCGACGACTTGGTGGCGTTCCTCAAAGCCCTACCGTTCGAGCGTCCCCCGGAAGAGACGCCCAACACGGTGAAGGACTTCGAGAAAGAGTTTATGTATCCGCGACCGAAGGAGTGATCCAAACTCACGCCTTCCATTTGTCGCGCGGGGTGCGGCTCAATTCTTTGTTCGCCGGTTCATCGCCGACGAACAGCTCCTTCGCCGGATCCCACTTCAACTTGCGGTGCAGCCGGTAGCCGATGTTCGTGAGGTGGCAGATACTCGCGCTCCGGTGCCCCGTTTCGGCGGTGCAAATCGTGCCGAGCTTCGGCGAGCGAATCGCGTCGAGCCAGTTCGTCTTATGGTCGCTGCTGGCCATCACCCGCTTGGCTCGGTCGTTCAGTGGCTCTTTCAAAATCGCCGGATCGATGCTGCGGATGCCATCGCGGCCGGCGACGATGATGCCGTCCGACCCCACGAACACGCAATCCCCTTTGATGTCTTTGCCGTCTTTCCCCTTGGGAAACTCGTTGTGGATCATCTTGATGCCACTGGCGTAAACGAGTGTCAGCCCGTGCTCGGCGCCCGGTTTGTCGCTCGGTGGGATAATCTCGATGGGGCCGCTGCCGTCCATCTGCATGGCCCACTGGGCGATATCGAAGTGGTGTGCGCCCATGTCGGCGACTTGGCCCCCGGCGTATTCGCTGTACATCCGCCACGCGGGAAAGTGCTTGTGAATCCCCTTCGGGCAAAGATCGCTGTGGTAGTCCCGTTCCGGCGCCGGCCCCTGCCACATGTCCCAGTCGGTGCCAGCGGGGATCTCTTCCTTCGCCAACTTGCACGGGATCGATGGGCCACCGACGCCGATATGGATCGTCTGCAACTTGCCGATGCGACCGTTCCAGATGTATTCGACCGCCTTGCGGAAGTGGTTGCCGAACTCGCTGCGTTGCTGGCTCCCCGTCTGAAACACCACCTTCGACTTGGCCACGGCGTCCGCCAGGGCGCGGCCTTCGGCGATGTTGTGCGTCAGCGGCTTCTCGCAATAGATGTGCTTCCCGGCCGCGCTCGCTTGGGTGCAGAGTATCGCGTGCCAATGGTCGGGCGTGGCGATCACGACCGCATCCAACCCTTTGTGCTTCAGCAGGTCGCGGAAGTCGGGGTAGGCCTTCACCGCTGCCGGGGTACCCGACTTCCCGGCGTACTTCTTGCCGACCATCTGCGCGGCGTTGTCGAGCCGCTCCTTGACGACATCGCACACGGCGACGACTTCGACATCCTTACGGTTCAGGAAGCCATCGAGGTGCCCCCGCCCCATGGTGCCCACGCCGATGAACCCCAGCGTCAGCCGGTTCTCAGCCGCGAATGCGGAGTTGGTCGATTGCCAAATGAGTGGTGCCGCCACAGCGGACTTCAGGAAGGTACGACGAGTGAACATGGGAGGGGAACCTTGGGGTGGGGGGAGGGCGAAGAGAGAATACTCTGGCAGGCTCAGTATTGCCATCAAGACTTCAGAAATCTTATATGTTCAAAAATGTGCAAGGGCACTGCTCGCAGAGATAATGTGAATGTCCAACGGCATCCCACTACTCACGTTCCATGCTCATGCCGGTGGTGGATGTCGGGGTAATGCGCGTGCGAATGCTGCTGGGCCGTGTGAGCGTGCGGGTGGCTGTGCGGCTCGCCGGGGGGATCATTGACGCCGTGGGCGTGTTGGTGGTGCTCGTCGTGGCTGTGGGCATGTTCGTGGCTCTGCGGCTCATGGCGGTGTACGTGTTCGTGCCTCTCGGTGAGGTGCAGCCAAAGACCCACGCCCATCAGAGCGGCCGCGGACAGCAGTTCGACGGTTAACCACTGGCGGAAGAGTAAGAGCGATAGCACGGCGCCCACGAAGGGGGCGAGCGAGAAGTACGCTCCGGTTCGCGCAGTGCCCAAATATCGCAGGGCAAGGACGAAGCAAGTCAAACTCACGCCGTAACCCAGTAACCCGACGACCCCTGCTGCGGCGATGGTGGCTCCTTCCGGAACGGTGGCGCCGAGGGTCAGGCCGAGGGCCGTGTTCACCACCCCGGCCACGAGACCTTTGATCGCCGCGATTTGCACGGGGTCACCCGCCGAGACGTTCCGCGTCAAATTGTTATCGATTCCCCATGCCAGGCAGGCCCCGGCGATGGCCAAGGTGCCCCAGGCCGGTTCCCTGGTCGGGCTGCCCGCCCACGACAGCACCACGCCGCCGGCGGTGATGCAGGCCATGCCGACGGCGATGCGGCGGTCGAAGTTCTCCCGGAAGACGAACCACGCGAGCAACGCCGTGAACACCCCTTCGAGATTCAACAGCAGCGAGGCATCGGCGGCCGGCGTCGTGGCGAGTCCGACCATCAGCAACATCGGCCCCAACACCCCACCGAAGACAATCGAGCCGGCCAACCACGGTGCATCGGCGCGTTTCAACGGGGCTTCGGTGGCGTCGCTTCCTCGGACTCGCGACCGCGCCAACAGCCAGACGGACAACCCGACTCCGGAGCCGAGGTACAACAGACCCGCCAAGAGTACCGGGCTGACGTCGGTCAACAACAGCTTGGCGAATGGCGTGCTGGCACCGAAGAGGATCGCCGCGCCGAGGGCGTAGAGAACCCCCGGAGAATAGCGGGTGGGTATAGGTGGAGACATGGGGATTCCGAAAGGATGTACAAAGCAGTTACTCAGTGTCAGGCTCGACTAGAAGCCCGCGTCTCGATCTCCTGGAACAGCTTGAGGAACCATTCTCGCATGCAGCTGATCGAACACCATTCCAGGTCGAATTGTCCGCCGTGCAAATCGGTCACGACGATCGTATCGGCTGAATCGCTCATGTCCGATTTGCGGCCGTGATAACCGATGTTCATATACGCCTGGACACGATCCGAATGGAGGCTGTCTCGGCCATCGGCAGTGAGGTGCAATGCTCCTGCCATCAAGTAGGCACTGCCTGTGGTCATCGTGCCCCCGCATTGCGGGCAGCGTCCATCCGCCGGGTAAAACGGTTGATTTGATCCGGAAAGTATCGGGAACATGGTAGCGTGAAGCCCTCAGCTTGGCTTGTGAAAACAGATGACAAAATTTTACAACCTTCGACCCGCCATCCCCATCTCCGAATGCTTTTCCCCATTTCACCACACCCACCATTTTAACAATTCTTCCCACGCTCGGGATCGTTTCCGCATGATTCCATCGCCGACGGGCTGATCCGTCGCACAATACAGGCATCTTTCTTTCAGGACGCGTCATGGCCAGCAGCGAACTCATTGTCAGCGTCTCCGGGATCCGCGGGATCATTGGTGATTCTCTGTCGCCGGATGCGGCCTGCCGGTTCGCGGCGGCACTCGGCACTCACCTGAAGCAGGGGCGGGTGCTGGTGGCCCGCGACAGCCGGCCGAGCGGCGACATGCTCAAGCACGCCGTCTTCGCCGGGCTGCAATCGGTCGGCTGCACCGTCGAAGACATCGGCATCGCGCCGACGCCGACGGTCGGTTTGGCCGTGCGAAACTTGCGCGCGGCCGGGGCGATGATGATCACCGCGTCGCACAACCCGGCCCAATGGAACGGCCTCAAACTGTTCGGCCCGGACGGCGCCGTGTTACCCGCCGACCAGGGCCAGGAAGTCCGGATGATCTACGATTCCGGCAACACCACGCGGGCGAGTTGGAACGCCATCGGCACCGTTCGCATTCCACCCGACGTTCAAGAGGATCACGCCCGCGCCGTGCTCGAACAGATCAGTGCGGCCACGATCGCCAGTCGGGGTATCCGGGTGTTACTAGACGGCAACGGTGGTGCCGGTGGCCCACTCGGCGT
>JANXWE010000272.1 GCA_025351325.1 Fimbriiglobus sp. | reverse complement strand
CTGAAGAAGAACATCAAGGACGCCTGGTGGCAGGACATGGTCCGCAACCCGCCGCCCGGCCCGGACGGCCAAGAGATCCGCATGGTCGGCCTGGACTGCAGCATCATCATGAACCCCGCCGTGTGGGTGGCGAGCGGACATGTTGGCGGGTTCGCGGATCCGATGGTTGAGTGCAGTGTGTGCAAATCAAGGATTCGTGCAGACAAGCTATATTTCATGCACTACACACGTGGCTCGATAGCCGCAGGCGTGACTACATACACTGTACACCCCGAGTATGACGCCCAATTCGGTGTGATTACAGTTGAAGCAAATGATGCATTCTCAGCAACCGTACCCCTGAAAAATGCTTTCGTTAAGCTCAAACGAGCCAAAACTCTGCCGCTTGACTGCGGAGAGTCATCGGAAGTCCCAATTCAATATGGCACGCCAAAATCAACTGGTTCTGTAACGCTGCGGTGCCCCAACGATGGATGCGACGGCCTGCTGGGCGAACCGCGCGCTTTCAACCTGATGTTCGAAAGTCATGCGGGTGCCATTCAATCCGAAGAAAACAAAGTCTACCTCCGGCCCGAGACGGCGCAGGGCATCTTCGTCAACTACCGGAACGTCCTCAACAGCACGCGGCTGAAGCTGCCGTTCGGGATCGCGCAGGTCGGCAAGGCCTTCCGCAACGAGATCAATCCGCGCAACTTCATCTTCCGCTCGCGCGAGTTCGAGCAGATGGAGATCGAGTTTTTCTGCCGGCCGACCGAGAGCATGAAGTGGTATGAGTACTGGCGCGACCTCCGCAAGAAGTGGTACAGCACCCTCGGTATTCAATCGTCGAACCTGGTGCCGCGCGAGCAGGGGAAGGAAGAGCTGGCGCACTACTCCATCGGCACCACCGATATCGAGTACATGTTCCCGTTCAGCGAGGAACCGCAGGAGTTGGAGGGCGTGGCCCACCGGGGATCGTACGACCTCGAAGCGCACGCGAAGCACAGCGGCAAGGCCGACGACCTCGCGTACTTCGATGAGGAACTCTGGAACAACGACAGCCAGACGATGGCGACGCGGTCGTTCAAGGAGTGGCTGAAGTCGAACCCGACGGCGGAGGAGATCGCGAAGTACAAGTTCACGCCGCACGTCATCGAGCCGAGCGCCGGGGCCGACCGGTTCGCCCTCGCAGTGCTCTGTGAAGCGTACCACGAAGACAAGATCACCGATGCCAAGGGGAACCTCGAAGAACGAATCGTGATGCGGTTCCACCCGCGGCTCGCGCCGTTCAAGGCAGCGATCTTCCCACTCGTGAACAAAGACGGCATGCCCGAAAAGGCTATGAAATTGTACCGGGAATTGAAAGCTTATTTCAACGTCTTCTACGACGACAAGGGTGCCGTCGGCCGGCGTTATCGGAGGCAGGACGAAATCGGCACGCCGTTCTGCATCACCATCGACGGCGATACGATTGCCAACGACATCGTGACGATTCGGTACCGCGATGAAATCGGCGCCGATGGCAAACCGGTGCAGCGAAGCATCAAGTCGAGTGACGTGAAGCACGAGATTTGGAAAGCGTTGGCAACGAGTTAGCCGCGACGCAGAGCCTTCGAAGCGGAGCGCGAGTTTAGGTGGCGATTATGCCTTTGCTGACTGAGGGAGTTTGCGTTTTGGCTTGGCTTTGACAGTGTTCAACTTTTTAACTACAAAGCCAAATTGTGGTTCAACAGTTCCGCCGGCGGCAACCAGACACCGCACGATGAAATCGAGCGAGACATCCTTCCCGGGCTGTTCGGCTCTCGCCACGCTCGGTTGTCGCGTGTTGAGTTTCTTGGCGATGTCGGCTTGCGTCAGCCCCGCGTGAATGCGGGCTTCTTTGGCGGCGTGCGCCATACTCCGTCGAAGATCAATCAATTGAATCTCCTCGGATGTTAACCCGAGCAGCTCTTCCAAACTGGTCTCCACCCATCCGACCGCCGCGAGCCGTTTTTTCTTTTCTGCGTCCATGTCTCAGCTCCTTCATTTAGCTTGGTCGTAAATGGCCAGTCGCTTCGAGGCCGTTTTGAATTCGCGCTGCTGCATCTTCAGCCCCGTTTTCGCAAAAATGCCCGCAATCAGAATCGCGTCGGGGTCGATCCGATAGACAATCCGCCATTCATGCTTAGAGTCTTTCACTCTCAGTTCATGGCACCGCGACCCGACAGTTGGTAACGGCCTCGAATGAGGCATTCCGAGCGAATCGCCCTCCTGCAACTGCCGAATCAATTCCCCCGCCTCTTGCCGTGCTTCCGTGTCGAAGGGAGGTGTTTTGATCTCGCCCTTCAAAACGAATAGCGGTTTTCGAGCAATTGGACTCATTCGTAGTATACCGCATCCGTTATGTTTTGCAAACAGGAAGTGTCGCCTTCGCCCGCAGCCAATGGTCGATCAACACCAGTGCCATCATCGCTTCGCCCATCGGCACGAAGCGGGGCAGTAAGCACGGATCGTGGCGACCCTTCACTAAAATGTCGGTCGGTTCGCCCGATTGTGTGACGGTGCGTTGTGACCTTGGGATGCTGCTTGTCGGTTTGATCGCCACGCGGCAGACGATCGGCATGCCCGACGAAATGCCGCCGAGCATGCCACCGTGGCGGTTGGTGTCGGTGCGGAACCCCGGCTGGTATAAGTCGTTGTTCTCGCTGCCACGCAGCAGGGCAGCGGCGAAACCGTTGCCGTACTCGAACCCGGTGACGGCGGGCAACGACAACATCGCCTTGCCGAGGTCGGCTTTGAGTTTGTCGAACACCGGTTCGCCGAGACCCGGTGGCACACCGACAGCGACCATTTCGCAGATGCCGCCGATGGAATCGCGGTCTTTGCGCACGGCGTCGATCAGGGCGATCATCTCGGCGGCTTTCGCCGAGTCGGGGCAGCGGATCGGCGTCGCTTCGACTTGTTCCATGGTGATGCTGGTTGGGTCGGCAATCTCGGCGCGGATTGAACCGACTTGCGTGACGTACCCTTGAATCCGGATGCCGACGCGGGCCAGCAACTTCTTGGCGATGGCCCCCGCCGCGACCCGGCAGATGGTTTCGCGGGCACTGCTGCGTCCACCGCCGCGGTGATCGCGGAAGCCGAACTTGGCGTCGAACGTATAGTCTGCGTGACCCGGACGGTACTTGTTTTGAATGTCGCCGTAGTCGGTGCTGCGTTGGTCGCCGTTGCGGAACAGAATTCCGATGGGGGTGCCGTCGGTGCGTCCCTCGAAGACGCCGCTCCAGATTTCCGGGAGGTCGGCTTCGTCACGCTGGGTGGTGAGCTTCGACTGGCCCGGTTTGCGCCGGCGCAAATCGGGGAGCAAATCGTCGATGCCGAGTTCCAAACCCGCGGGGCAACCGTCGACGATGCAAAGGTAACCCGGCCCGTGGCTGACGCCCGAGGTGGTCACGCGGAAGAGTGTGCCGAAGGTGTTTCCTGCCATAAGCGGATTATACTGGCTGTGGCGTCGCGAAAAGGGTCAAGTGCCCGAGGTGTTGTCGCCGACGTCCACTAAAATGGCCGAAAAGGATCGTTGTAGGGTTCGTCATCCCATCAGGAGTCCGCCCATGCGCGGTTTAACGATTTTACTGGTCGCAGCGGCATTTGCGGCGGGTGCGTCGGCACAACCGAAACCGGTTGCGGACGACCAAACACGCTTCGGCATCACGCCGAATCTCGACTTGTATCCGCAGAATACTCCGAAAGCGGCTCTCGACAGTGCTACGAAATTGCTCGAAAATAAGCGGTATGAATACTTCGTCGCTCATGTGCTCGATCCGGCGTTCCTCGAAGTTAAAATCCTCGATCGTGCCCAAAAGCTGACGCGGGAGGTGGAACTCCAACTGCTGCAAAAGCGCGACGAGCAAAAACTGAATCCGGCCATTGTGAACAGCCGTGATAAGCTGCCCATTGAACCGAAGGCCTTCGCAGAAGCGGTACGTGAAGAAGCGATCAGTCGCTCGTTCAAATTCGTGGTGCAAGACCTGCGTGCACACCTGATCGAGTATCCGGAGAATCTCAAAGCGTTCCGGAAGTTGCTCGTGGCGGGGGAAGTCGTTGAAGCGGGTACCACGGCGACCTTCACGCATAAGGACATTCCTGGCAAATCGGTCTACCTTAAAAGTAACGGTCCGCGTTGGTTCCTCGAAGATAAACAAGTCGACGAGCCGAAACCGATGCCCGAGAAGTGAGCACCCGCGCCGATGATCGATCTCCGCAGTGATACCGTGACGCGGCCGACGCCCGGCATGTTGGCAGCGATGATGGCCGCACCCGTCGGCGACGATGTTTACAGCGAAGATCCGACGATCAACGCACTTGAAAATAAAGTGGCGGAGTACCTCGGCAAAGAGGCCGCGCTGTTCGTACCGTCGGGGACGATGGCGAATCAAATCGCGGTGCGGTTGCACTGCCGACCGGGCGACGAATTGCTCTGCGAAGCGACCAGCCACGTCGTGCTCTGGGAAGGTGGTGGCCCGGCCGCTCTCAGTGGTGTCTCGGTGAATCCGGTGTACGGCCACGCTGGACTACTCGAACTCGGGTTGGTTCAACGCGGGATGCGTCCGAACGACATCCATAGCCCGCATACCCGGCTCGTCTGGCTCGAGAATACCCACAACCGCGGTGGCGGTACGGTGCAATCCCTCGAGTCGATCCGCGAAATTTCTTACTGGGCACGCCAACAGAAATTGGCGTTGCACCTCGACGGGGCGCGGCTCTGGAACGCGGTGGTCGCCTCCGGAATTCCGGCGAAAAGCTGGGCGAGCCACTTCGATACCGTCAGCGTTTGTTTCAGCAAAGGGTTGGGTACCCCAGTCGGCTCGGCACTCGCTGGTACGGCGGAACAAATCCAACTCTCCCGGCGGTACCGCAAACTCTTTGGTGGAGCGATGCGGCAAGCGGGCTTCCTCGCGGCGGCCTGCATCTACGCGATGGATCACCACATCGCCCGCTTAAACGACGATCACAGTAATGCCCAAATTTTAGCGGACGCCATCCGTGCGGTTCCCGGCTTGAAACTGGTTCCGGAGGTCGTCGAAACCAACCTCGTCTGGTTCGAGGTCGATGGTGATCGTTTCCAGACACCGCAAACAGTCACGTCGAAACTCCGCGAGCAGGGAATCTTGATGTCCGCACTCGGCGAAACGACGGTGCGTGCTTGCACCCACCTCGATGTGAGCCGCGGCGATTGCGTCCGGGTGGCAGCGGCAATTCGCAAGTTGTAAGCCGTTTTCGAGACACAAAAGACATTGGTGCGTCATCGCGGTGGTGGTCGGTGCGGAACGGAAGTTGTGTGGTAACTCTTCTCCGCACCGAACCTTCAGCCACCGCGCCATTCCACTTCGATCCGAAAGGGCATTCTTCGTGTTCGGACTCGTCCGACGTGTCTTCGGATACTGGTTCGATTTCGGCGACGATGGGTTCCACCAGATCCAAGTCGAAAAAATCGAGCAGCCGTCCCGACCGTGGAATACCCGGGATCACCAAAGGGGCTGGAAAATCACCGCAACCGTATGCCGATGAAGAGTGATTTCTGGTCTTGTCCCTGTGTTCATTCCGTACACGCGCGAACCGAGTCGCCTCGGCTCCTGTCGATCCGCACGACGCATTGGCTGGATCGATTCCTGATGCCTGCCGAGGGGAGTTTGACCGTGGCGAATACATCGATGACCGAACCCGACCCTTCGATTCAAGAAGCGTGGAACGATCCGCGGTCGGTGCATGAACTGATTTCATTTGTGCTGTGCGAACAAGACGAAGACGTGGGTTGGGAGGCAATTTCGCTTCTCCAACGTCGCGGGTCGCGAGCAGTCTTCGAAGCGGCGCGCGACTTGTGCCGGAGCGAATGCCCCATCGAAAAGGAACTGGGGGCACTCATCCTCGGCCAAAATTGCGTTAGAGTTCGGACATTCACCGCCGCAGCCGTCACGATTCTGATCACACTGCTCGAAACGGAGACGGACGAAGACGTCTTGAGAGCTTCCTGCATCTCGCTCGGTCATATGCGTGACCCTGCGGCCGTACCGGCACTCATCCGAATGTCGACCCATTCCAGCGATCGTGTCCGCTTGGCAGTCGCGTTTGCCGTCCTGCATTTCTCGGACGAATCCGCTATCGAAACACTCATCGCACTGTCGACCGATCCCGACGGCGTTGTCCGTGACTGGGCTCTGTTCGGGCTGGGTTGTCTCGAGGTCGACACCCCGGAAATCCGCAACGCCCTTTTCCTCGGGACTTCTGACGTGGACGAAGTAGCCCGTGGCGAAGCGCTGCGCGGACTCGCCCAGCTCAAGGATTTACGGGTTTTCGAACCGCTTCTCCGCGAGCTAAGTGAAAACTCGGCCGGCGAGTGGCACGGTTACTCAATCGAAGCGGCTGAAGAATTGGCCGACCCGCGATTGTTACCGGTCTTGTTGCGATTGAAAGCCAAACGGGATATCGGCGACGAGCGTTACGACGCGGCGATTCGCCTCTGTTCCGCAACCGAATCAACTTGATCGCTTGACACTGATCCATGTGCCCTGGCCATTCGTATGCTCACTCCGAGCGAGTCAGGAAAGAGTGCCGCGGCCCCCACTGCTTAAATGGAGTGACACTGCGTTGACAACAGTTGAACGTACCCGCCTGCGTCCGGTGCAGGCGAGTGACTTACCGTTGATGTTCGAACTGCAAAACGATCCGGAATCGAACCGAATGGCGGTGACGATTCCTCGAAATCGAGAAGCATTCGACTCCCATTGGGCGAAGTCGTGGAATGACCCAAAGAACACGACGAGAGCCATCCTCGTCGGAGATCAGTTTGTCGGATACATCTCCTGCTACCTGCAGGATGGCACCGACGAAGTCGGTTACTGGATCGACCGAGCATTTTGGGGAATGGGAATCGCCAGCCGAGCATTACAACTTTTGCTCCAAGAAGTCACTCAACGCCCATTGGTCGCCACAATCGCCACCAGCAACGGAGCATCCCTGCGGATTCTTCAGAAGTGTGGTTTCGTCGTTGAAAGGGTTTGCCTTTCGCCTGCCAGTGAACGATACCCCGAGTGCGAGGTAGCCGACCTTGTGCTGAAGCCATTGCCGTAAACAAGATCGATCACCAGCGAGATTTTGCAAGGTTTTGTCCTTTTTATAGAGCGACAGCGAGGGGAGAGCGATGGATCAAAACATGATAACGGTGAGTAAATTTCTCTCGAAGCACCTTCGCCACACGCCGGAGATTCTTGGCCTGACGCTCCAATCCGGTGGGTGGGTGCCCGTGGATGAGTTGCTCGCAGGGTGCCAGCGAATCGGGTTTGCCATCACGTACGACGAATTGATCGAATGCGTCGAGTCGAGCGACAAGCAGCGGTTCTCGTTCGATGACACGGGCGATCTCATCCGAGCCAATCAAGGCCACAGCGTCGAAGTGGATCTTCAACTGGAAAGCAAACCACCGCCCGAAGTGTTGTTCCACGGCACGGTCGAGCGGTTCCTGTCATCGATCCTGGTTGAGGGATTGAAGAAGGGCAAGCGGCACCACGTTCATCTGTCGAAAGACATCGAGACGGCTCGAAAAGTGGGGGCTAGACGTGGCCAGCCGGTCATCCTCATCGTCGATGCGGCGAAGATGCACGCCGAAGGATTCGAGTTCTTGGAATCCACCAACGGCGTTTGGTTGACCGATACCGTTCCGCCCCTGTTTTTGACCCTGTCCGAATCCTGAACATCTACCAACCGATGGCGACTCCATCTTTACGGCTCTCGGTGCCACCGCGGAGGACGCCGGTTTTCGGATCGATCACGATGCCTTGGAAACCACCGCTGTTCACTTTCGTCCGCTTCACCACATGACCCCGCGCCTCCAGTTCTTGCGCGATCCGATCCGAGATTCCGGCCTCCGCGAGAATCGTCCCGCCCTTTGCCGATTCCGGTTTGCCCGTCGGCGTGGCGCTACCGACGTGTTCGATCCGCGGGGCGTCCCCGGCGGCTTGCACGCCCATGCCGAAATCGAGGAGGTTCACCAGCACCTGCACATGTCCCTGGGGTTGCATGTCGC
Organism: Fimbriiglobus sp.; assembly: GCA_025351325.1. Classification (GTDB taxonomy): domain Bacteria; phylum Planctomycetota; class Planctomycetia; order Gemmatales; family Gemmataceae; genus JALHQU01. The sequence continues at coordinate 13,421 of JANXWE010000272.1, read as the reverse complement.
CACCCATGACACCGAATGTGAAGTACGGTGAACCGTCTTTTGTGACCATCGCCGGGATGATCGTGTGGAAGGGCCGCTTGCCCGGTTCCAATTTGTTGGCATGGTTCGGATCGAGCGAAAAAAGGCACCCGCGATTTTGCAACCCGAAGCCAGTGCCCGGCGCCGATAACCCAGACCCGAATCCCATGTAGTTCGATTGGATCAGCGAAACGCAGTTGCGATCCTTGTCCACAACGCACAAGTAAATCGTGTCGGCTTTGCCGACCAGCGTATCGCCGGCATCGACGCCCACGCCCGCGATTTTCGGGTTGATCCGCTTCGCACGTTCCCCAGCGTAAGCCTTCGAAATCAGGGTTTCTGTCGGCACAGTTGCGAATTTCGGATCGGTGTAGTACTTCGCACGATCCGCGAACGCCAGCTTCTTCGATTCGACCAAAAGGTGCCAATAGTCCGGCGAATCGAATCCCAATTTCTTCAGGTCGTGGGGTTCCAGTATGTTCAACATTTGCAACGCGGCGATGCCTTGACCCGGTGGCGGGAGTTCCCAAACGTCGTAGCCGCGGTAGTTCGTCTTCACCGGGTCGATCCATTCGGCTTTGTAGTCGGCGAAGTCGGCTGCCGAGAACAATCCACCTTGGGTATCGGACAATTTGACGATGGCTTTGGCGATGTCGCCCTTGTAATACCCGTCGCGTCCTTGATTCGCGATGAGCTGGTAACTCTTAGCCAAATGGGGGTTTTTGAAAATCGTCCCAGCTTGGGGTGTGTGTCCATCGATCAAAAATGTGTCCCGGAGGCCAGGGTCGTTGGCCAGTAGTTTCTCGCTCGCTTTCCAATACCCCGCGATCACCTCGGGCACGGGCACACCCGCTTCGGCATAACGGATACTCGGCGCCAGCAACTCCTTGAACTCGCGGGTTCCGAACTTCGTGCGGAGTTGATCCCACCCTTCGACGCAGCCCGGCACCGACCACGACAACGGGCCGCGCTCCGGAATGGAATCGAGTTTTTGATCGCGATAGTACTTCAGGTTGGCGTTCTTCGGCGCCGGGCCGCTGGCATTCAAGCCGAAGAGTTTCTTCGTTTTCGCATCGTACACAATGGCGAACAGATCACCACCGATGCCGCAGGAGGTCGGCTCCATCAACCCCATCGCCGCACTGGTCGCAATGGCCGCATCGACGGCGTTACCACCGTTCTTCAACACATCGAGGCCGATTTGGGCCGCCAGCGGATGCGATGTGCAGACCATCCCATTCACGGCGACTGTTTCCGAGCGATGCGCCTGACCCGGCAACGATGTGGGGCGATCCGCCGCACGGGAGTAGGCGAACAGGCAAATGATCCAACTGAACGCAATGAAATACCGCATCGGAAGCCCATGGGTGACGGAACCAGTTTCAGACCTTCAAGAGCCGGCACGCATCGTCGTACCCTGGGGCGCGGCCTTCCTTTTTATCCTGCTGCGAGTAGCCGTACATGCTGGAGGTCACCCGGGCGAGGGCCTCGATTTGCCGCCACCGGAATGCCGGGCGCGTGGTTTGGAATTCCTCGACTACGGTGCGGTAGTATTTCTCGGCGTGCAAGCGGCCATCTTCGCTGACCGCGTACCTCAGCAAGAGATCGAGCATCGGCCGCGCGTCGTGCTTCTGGTTTCCGTAAATTTGAGCCAGGGCCATTGCCCGCAACTGATCGTTCTCTCGAATGGCCCCGTCGAGTTCTTTCAACAGGCTCTTGGCCTCCGTCACGTCGATCTTCTTCAAATCTTCGACGCGCGGGTACGGCACTTTCCGGTACCCCGAGCTTTTGTCCGGCTGAGTCCAACTGTGGCTCTTCGCGGTGTCCATCGCCGCCAGAATGAGGCCGGCAGCTTGGTGACGAACGTGGCCCACGCGCGCCATGTTCCGCCACGCGTTGATCGTATCTGAAGCGTGAACACCGGGGGAATCGCCGTGTGTCCGCCGTCCGTGGGCCGTCCGACCTTCCCACGTTTCGACTTGCCGCAACACCAGTTGATTCGCGGCCAACGAGATGGCTTCGCCGATGTGTTCGGGCAGAATTCCTTCGGCCAAGGCCATGGCAACGGCTTCGCCGGCGAGTTCGGGGGACGAAGATAAAATCGTTTCACTCAACTGCTCGACCCACGTGTCTTCGGCTCGTTTCGTGCCCGGCTTAGCCCGTGGCAGCACATGTTTTTCCAGCAATTTGGGAACAATGGCCCGTGCGAGATCCAACTGGGCTTCCTTCCCTTTTTGGGCTTCGCAACTCTTGGCACACTGCCGCACCGATTGCCGGAAGAGCGTGACGGCGTGGTCGCGGCCGACCACATCGAGCACGGAATAGGCCCGCCACGGGAGCACGGCCGAGTGGACGTCGTGGTTGTCTTCCACGGGGTCGAGCACCGCATTCAAGAAGTCGACCGGTGCCGAACCCGACGCGGCCAGCAATCGCTCGGCGGTCGAGCGATCCCCGGCGTTGACCGCTTTGCGGATTGCTCCGGGTTGAACCGCATCTGCCGGGACGAGGGCGTGCAAAACTTCGTTCTTTCGTCCGCCCACTTCCTGCAGGTAATGCGCATTCCGGTACAGCACTTTCAACAACGGTAAGGCCCGGCGTTCCTTCGGCAACTCGGTGGCCATCTGATACGCCGGCGCCAGTGCCATGAAGACGTGGAAGCCGAAGTAATTTTCGCCGCCAAAGGCACGGGCGTTGGCGAAGATCGCGGCGGCGGTGAGAGTCTTCAGATCGGTGCCGTCGTTCATTTTGCCGACGACCGTCGCGAGAATTTTCTCCTGCGGCGTCTCTTGCAGCAGGGCCACGAGCGGTTCGAGTTCACCGAAGTGGAGGGGCTTCGGTTCATCGCCGGCGCAGGCCGGTGCGAGATCGAGTTCGAGGGCCGCGGCCGAACCGAGGCCGGCCACCAACATCACTTGACCGACATCGGCGAGAAAGGTGCGACGCGTGAAAGGTTCCATCGGCGTGATCCTTGAAATGGGAATCGAGAGGTTTGGGAATCATCCCATGATTCCGGGGAAGACTCCAGATAAAAAAGAATTCTCAATTTTTCTTGGAATCGTGACGCTCCGTGCCCGAAAATCTCGCTGATGAGGGTAGGAGGACATTGCCATGACCGAAGAAGCCCTGTTCGAACTGGCCTTCCACACCCCGGCGGCCGAACGCCCAGCCCTGCTCGACCGCGTCTGCGCGAACCATCCCGCGCTGCGGGCCCGCGTCGAAGCCCTGCTCGCGGCCGATGCCACGCTGACCCCGTTCGTCCACTCCGAGGGCACCCGCACCTTCTCGGCCGACGAACGGGCCACGCGGACGGCCCATTCGCCGACGACGCCCGACGGAGACGGGTCGCTGCTGGCGGGGAAGTACAAGCTCCTCGAGCGCATCGGCGAAGGCGGCATGGGCAGCGTCTGGCTGGCCCAACTAACGGAGGATACACCCACATCGAGGCAGCAAACATGACCGCGCTTCATTCAATCCCCGGCGATTTCCCCGGCGTCGCGGGTGACCATGGCCCAGAATACGGTCTCTTGAATCGAAGGCCGGAGGGTTCGGACGCTCCCGTCGACATTCGCCACGATCAACCCGGATTGATGAAGGGCTTGCAGGTAGTGCTTGTCCGCCAGGATTGGCTCGGGTCGCACGGCGAATGTCACACCGGGGACGGACGGGCGAGACACGGGCGGGTTGCCGGTGGTGACGGGTACCACGTCCAACCAGCCGGCATCGGCGAACGTGGCCCGGCGGCTCGAGCCGTCGATCCCCATGAACGCCGGCACCCAAAATCCGCAATCGTAGACCACGGCGCGATTGGGGTTCGTGTGGGGAATGACGGCGTATCGCTCGGCGAACGCGATGGTGTTTGAAGTGCCGTCCGAAAAGGACGATGCGAGATTGGGCCGGCCGGCGAAGGCGTACATGTTGGCGGAGTAGCTGCTCGGGTAGTGCCCCAAAAAGGACTCGTTATCTTCGCGGAGCAGTGCGATGGTCGGGTCGGCCGGGCTGAAAAACGCTTTGCACCAGCGCCAGTTCGAACGCGGGTTCGCTTTACGCATCTGTTCGATCTCAGCAATCGTGGGATGGGCGTCCATGAAATCGCGGATGTGACCCAGAGGACTGACACCCGCTTCCGAACCCATATCAGCAAAAATGTTCCTCGACGGTGGCAATGCGTTGTCGTTCGCCGACGCATAGCTATGCATCCCCAGGGAAATTTGGCGGATTTGATTCGCGCTTTGCATCCGAATCGCTGCCGAACGCACATTTTGGATGGCGGGCAATAAGAGCCCGATGAGCACGCCGAAGATCGCCATCACCACGATGAGTTCGAGTAGCGAAAAACCAACCCGACCATTGAATCGACACGACTTGGACATGACTGACTCCTTGTCTTAGTGAAGAACCCTCAGCAGTAAAATTATCAAGGTGTAAATCCGAAAAATGATGCCGGGGATCCGACTTTCACAGGATTGTTAGCACCATTCGCGCCAGGGCCATTGACATAGAGGAACGCGAATCCTGCGTAGCGAATGACGTTATTGTTAGCATCTTTTTTCTGTAAGGCGACTTTGGTCGTTGAATACGTGTTGTTCGCGGCAGGTGCAAGATCGTCAACCGTTGCCACCTCTGTGAGGACTGATGAGTTCTGAGACATGCTGTACCAAATCACGACGACTTTGTTGACTGTCTGACCTGCTGCCACCTGCCATGTGCCCGTGTTGAAGACGCTGACTTGTCCAGCTGCAATGATAGCTGGAGTTTGCACAGGGTCGGTCGTTGGCACCGTGGTCAGTGATTGAGCAGATGCCAAAGGCGAGATGAAGGCGATTGCGAGGATCGCAATTACTGTGTAGTTTTTCACGGCAGGGTTGTCCTACGTGATTGTGGGAAGGTTATGGTGTAAAACTAAATTAAGAATATGGTCAGCGAGTATTTTAGTCAAGAGCGTATTCGACAAGAAATTTCGGATCTGTTTTTCATGCCACACAATAATTACTTCCATTTGCTTTCATCCTTTTGCTGAGTTTCGTCCCAAGTCGCTACGTTAAATTTGTTCTGGATTCTCGACGCAAGCCCAAGGGGGTAGTCTTCGGAAAGGCATTACGCAATACAACCGCAAGGCGAACCATGAAACCGAAACTCCTCATCACCATGGGCGACTGCGCCGGCATCGGCCCGGAAATCATTGCCAAGGCGTGGCCCAAATTGTTCGACTATTGTCAGCCCGTTGTCATCGGTGACCCGGCGAAGCTGGCGAAGACCATCGAATGCGTCGACCCGTCTACCGCAAATCTGTCCGCAGTGGAAATCGGGAAAATTTCGGCAGCGGCAGGTCGAGCCGCCTACGACTGGCTCTGCTTCGCCATCGACGAATGCTTGGCCGGCCGTGCCGATGGAATCGTGACGTGTCCACTCCATAAGGAGGGACTGCACGCGGCCGGAATCGAATTCCCCGGCCACACCGAGATTCTGGCCCACCGCACCGGTGCCACCTCACATGCCATGCTGCTTCACGATGACGATTTGCCGTTGACCGTGGCCCATGTGACTTTGCACCAATCGGTTCGGAGCGCCGTCCCCGCGATCACCATTGATTCGGTGCTCGAAAAGATCCGTTTGCTCCACGGGATCATCCCGCAACTGATCGGCAGCCCCGCTCGCATCGGCGTGGCCGCACTGAACCCGCACGCCAGCGACGGCGAATTGTTCGGCAACGAAGAAGCCCGTATCATCGCCCCAGCGGTCGAATGGGCCAAAATCGAGGGCATCGACGTGATCGGGCCGATCGCCAGCGATGCGATTTTCTTGCCGCACAACCGGGCTAAGTTCAACGGCATTGCCGCGATGATCCACGACCACGGCCACATCGCCATGAAACTGCTCGGTGGCCGACGGGCGGTGAATGTGACGGCGGGATTGAAGATCGTTCGCACGAGTGTGGCCCACGGCACCGCCTACGACATTGCCGGGCAGGGAATCGCAGACGACAGCAGTTTGATTGCGGCTGTTAAAGTGGCCGCACGATTGGCGAACCGAACACCGAATTGACCGGGGAAAGTTCGGCTCATGGCCCATTGCCTCCCGCTCGGATCAGTGCTGGTGCGTTCGCCATACAATACGATTCTTCCGAGCAACGTTTCCAGAAAGACATCATGTCCATCGACCCTTGGTTCCAAACTCTATTCGCCGAACGCATCGGTGGTGCCGCCTACGGCAAGTCGACCGACATCTACAAATTCGAGAAGATCAAACGGGCGAAGCGCAAAGCCTTGGCCGACTTCCCGGATCGCAAATTGCTCGACTTTGGGATCGGCGAAAACGACGACATGGCCCCGGCCCAAGTGCGGGCCTCGTTGAAAGCCGAGATCGACAAGGTCGAGAACCGTGGCTACGCCGACAACGGCATCGCCAACTACAAGGAAGCGGCCGCGGAGTTCATGCGGCGCGAGTTCGGGGTGGCCCTCGACCCCGTGACGGAAGTCTGCCACTGCATCGGCAGCAAGCCGGCCTACGCCATGCTCCCGGCGGCGTTCATCAACCCCGGCGATGTGACCCTGATGACCGTACCGGGATACCCGGTCGCAGGAACGTGGACGAAGTATCTGGGCGGCGAAGTCCACCGCTTGCCACTGTTGAAACAGAACGGGTTTTTACCCGACTTGGCCGGCATCCCCGACGACATCAAAAAGCGGGCCAAGTTGTTGGTGCTGACATACCCGAACAGCCCGACGGGGGCCATCGCCACGACCGACTTTTACAAGAGCGTCGTCGAATTCGCCCACAAAAACCGAATCATAATTGTGCAAGATGCCGCCCATAGCATGCTCAGCTATCAGGGTCTCCCGACGAGTTTCTTGCAGATCGACGGGGCGAAAGAAGTCGGTGTGGAAGTCCATTCCATGAGCAAAGGCTTCAATATGATCGGCTGGCGGCTCGGCTTCGTCGCCGGGCACGCGAAGATCGTGCAGGCCTACGCCGACGTGAAAGACAACAGCGATTCGGGCCAATTCATGGCGATCCAACACGCGGCCGCAGCAGCTCTGCGTGACCCGAGCATTCCAGTGGCCATTCGGTCGAAGTACGAACGACGCTTGCGGAGGCTCGTGGCAGCGTTGCAACAGGTCGGCTTCGCGGCCACCATGCCGGGCGGTACTTACTTCCTGTACGTCGCCACTCCAAAGTCAGCTGGGGAGCGCCGGTTCGCCAACGCCGAAGAAGCGAGCCAGTACCTCATCACCGAACAGAGCGTCTGTACGGTGCCCTGGGACGACGCCGGGGCGTTCCTGCGATTCAGCGTGACCTACATCGCCAAGGACGAAGCGGAGGAAGACGCCTTGATGGTGGAAACGGTGGCCCGCTTGCGAGGGATGAAGTTGGGGTTTTAACCACCCAACTATTCCACTTTTCCCAGAGGCAGGTTGATTGCAAAGACGATGTAGCGCCCCTGCCCACCTTGCGTACGGAAGATGGCTTTGTGGCCATCGTATGGGAAGACTTCGCCCCATTCTTTCTTCATGGGCGGAACGAGATTGTCTGGGCTGCGGCCGGATGGGTAACGGTTCACCTGCGGTTGATGCTCGTAATCCTTGTAAGGATCCGTCACGTACGTCACCCATTCGAGATCGCTTACCACGAAACGGAGCACCGTGTTCGGTTGCAATTCACTGCGGATTTTCTCTGCGGCATCGTCCCAGATGCGTTCCGCATTATGAATATGCATGAACCGAAGGCCCGGTTGGATTCCCAAATTCAGATAAAGCGGGTGAACGCCTTCGTCCCAACAGACGACCTCGCGGTCTTTCACATTTTGAGATCGTAAAAACGCTTCCACTTCGCTCAGTTCTTCCCAATTCGTCGTAGCGACGTGCCGGTGGAAACGCTTCAAGGTGTCTTTCAATCGGGCATCGTCCGGGCCGGTCGATGGCGTTTGGAAGCAGGCCACCCATCGTTCCGCATAGCCCCGTTGCGCGAGCGGATGGCGGTAGTCGATTTCCAATTTGTCGTAGTTGATGGATCGGTTCCCACTCAGAGATTCGCGGAGTTTCGGCACATCGTCGCCGATGCGGAATAGGAGACTGGTCGCGGCGACGCAAGCGATCACGAATGCCGGCAAACACCAACGCTGGGAGGCCCACAGAGCCATCATCATGAGCGTCTCGGTGACGTGGACGTAATGAAACGCCCGTTGGAAGACGAGTGAATTGACGACCCAAATCAAATAGATTCCAGCCAACACGGCTCGGGCAAAACGGGCCGGGTCGTCCGGTGCCGACTCGTATAACCCGGAAGAAACTTCGCGGCCGATCGGCCCGCGTTCACCACTGGTCAACCATTTAGAAGAGAAGATGCGGCCGTCGATCATGGCCAGCACCACAAGTAATAACGACGGCACGACCATGAGGCTCCATGGTGGGAACCAATAGAGTTCGTCTTGTAAGCGGAATGGAAATTCTTCGAAGATGATCTCGGCGTAATGGCCGTTCCATTCGGTCATCACGATCACAAAATGCGGCCAAGTTCCGGATTGCACGAGGAGAGCCACCCCGGCCAGGCCGAGTGCGATGCCCGCTGCGAGGTTCCCGGCAAGATCACGCCCGGCAAGACGCCAAGATCCCCCGCTGAGCCTCGGTACCGTCAACAGCCAAGTACACAACGCCAGCGGAATGACGTGCGGCTTGATCCACGTCGCGAGTCCCCAAAGTAATCCTTCGGCAAAAGCGGGCCAAAAAAACCCGACCTGAGCACCGCTGGCACGGCGACCGATCCGGCGGAGCCGGAGATAGACGGCCGCGAGCATCGGCAACGCGAGCCAGACGTCGCGCTGGGCGTGGATGAACTCGGTGCTGAACGGGTAAAACGAGAGCATTCCCGCGATGGCCCAGTTGCGGGATCGACGGGTGCCACCGCCCAACTTAGCCAATCGATCGAGCAGGATCACGACGCCCGCGAAGATGCCAAGGTCGACGGCGCGAATTGCGATGGTGCTGGTTCCGAGTGTCGCCCGCAACCCGGTCAAGCACCAGACGTAGCCGGGGGTGTTGGTGTCGAAGACGTCACGGTAGTGGACACCCCCTGCGAGAATCGAACGGGCCGCGACATCGTAAAGGGTGATGTCGCACCACAGAGGCATTCGCAAGAAGATGGGGACGCTGAGAACAACCAGGAGCACCGACAAGAGCACCGGGAGCCAGGACAATCGCCAAAAGTACAGGAACGTGAACCGAGTCGTTGACGGGATGGAATCGGTCATGCAAAATGAACTCTCGGGAAGATCCGACAAAATAATCGTTGCATTCGGAGCAAGGGCAACTTAGCATGGTATTTGAGGAATGGATTTTCCCATACAATCGTGGTCTTCGGACGGAACCGCCCACTTCATCACACGATTGTTGCACCGGAATGTTTCGAACCCGAGGATTTCCCCTACGGTTCAGCAGGCGCCAGACTCGCGAGTCCCACTTTTGCCCCAGCCGGGAGTCGACCATGAGCACGGATCTATTGAGTCCACCGGAAGCAGTGTCGGTCTTGTCGAAGTCGTCGAATCCGGAACTGCGCCGGGTGCGGATCCAAGAAAACGACGAGACGATTGTCCTACGAGGAGAAGTCTCGACTTATTACCTCAAGCAACTCGCGCAGGAGTCGCTGCGCTCGGTCGCCGAGGGTCGCCACATCGTGAACCTGCTGGAAGTCCGGCGCTGAATCAACGTGACAAACCCATCATCAACGCCATCGCCAATTGGCCGCTGCCGGTTCGCATTTTGAGATTCTGGCCACCCCGGACATCGAAGGAATAAAAGGGTAGCAATCGGTCGGCGATGGGTGTGTTGTCGAACAGTTGCATGTTCCCGTCGGCTGCGGCGATCAGTTCCTTACCTTTTGACACGTTGGCCAGGAAATCGAGGGAGCGTGTTTCGACCGACTTCAACGCCAGGGCACGTTTGATCTCCGCCTCGGCGTTCGGGCCGACGGCGGCGAAAACACCCTTGTTTGCGAGTGCGATGTTCAACTTGGGCTTCTCTCCGAAGATCTTCAACCAAGTTAAGGGAAGCAATTTTTCAAGCTCGACCGTGTGCACGGCCACATCGCCAATCTTGTAAGCGTTCAGCTTGATCGCCCCGGCAAACTCTTTGGGCAAATCCTTGACGACCGCGAGGCCGACGTCGGCGAGCGCCGCAGGATCGTCGATGGCGACCGCACTGATGAATGTGTAATGACCTCCCTTGGCCGGGCCGAACAGAGCAGCACCGATATCGAGCTCCCCCGCTTTGAGTGCTTTTTGTGCCGATGTTGCTAACGCATCGAACACAGGCCCGAATTCTGTAGGCAAGCCCATTTCTTTGCCGAGGAGGGGCAACCCGTCGGCCGCGAAATTTGCGAATGAGATGAGGACACCCTTGGGAATTGGCCCCGGCAGGACGATCCAGCCCCCACCGACGGCATCCTTGGTGACGAGCTGTTGGAAACGGCCCTGGGTCGGTTTCATCGCCATCAAATCGGCGAGCAATGCACTCTTCGGCTTCGGGGTCAGTGTCGTTTCGAAATCCAGATCACCCATTTTGGAATCGAAGAGCGCCCGAACCTTAATCGATTCGCCGTCGGCCACCATCAGTTCATAACTGCGCCGTCCCCAACCGACCATCTCTTTCAAAACTTGGGGAAGCGACTTCGGCAAGCCCGGCTGGGCGCGGGCTTGCATGCGGTCCACACCCGCGTTGGCTTCGTCGAACAGTGGCAAGGCCATGTCGAGCAATTCTTTCGGCACGCGCTTCCCGATCAGTGTCGCGGAGACGACTGCAATCTCCTTTTCGTCCATGAGGCTGGAAATCGGAACGAGTTTGTCGACATCGGACAACGACTCGGTTCCACCGTTCACCGAAACATAAGCATGATTGTCAAAGAACCGTAAGTGGGTGTTCATTCCTTCGACGGCATTCCCGGCCAATTCGTAAACGCCCTTGAACTTCGATTCCGTCGCAGTCAGATGCATCCGTTGGAGCAAGTCCGTTGCGGATTTCTCATCGGTGATCGGCACCACGAGTACGAAGCTGGACGTTTCGACTTTCTCACGCAAGTAAGCGTAAGCAGCAATCGGTTTTTTGAGATCGAGACCGGCAAACCCCTTCTCGCCGAGGAGTTGTTTGATCATGTCGTCGACTTTGGTGAGCATCTCAGGGGTGCCACCGTTGAGCGTCAAATACTTCCGGAAATCGTCGAGCAGTTTCTGGCCATTCTGCGCCTGGATCGTGATGGTCGGTGGTTCGAACTTCGCATTCGGCACGGGCACCGGTGCGGCGGTGATCGTCGCGGCGAACAGCAGCACGGCGAATCCGACCCCGATAAAACTCAAGCGACAGCGCATGGCAATCCTCCGACGAACGGGACACTCTGAACACAGTTTACAAAAGGTTCGTTTCAACCCATCACAGATTTAAAAACTCTCTTCGACGAGGTAGATCATATCCGAACATTTAGGTTAACTAAATGTCAGTAGTGGAATTTATATTGGATGGAGGTGCTTCGACCGGCCTGATGTAGTTTGTCAGAAATAGCCCCCGGATCGTTGGTCCTTCGCAAGAATGCCGGATCCGCTGTTCCGCGTCCGGATTGAGCAGGTGAAAAGTCAACCGGGCACTGTCGTCGCCGGGGTAGTTCGGGTCGTAAATGGACAGGCTCACTTCCTGGGTGGTTTCGTCGTAATCGTAGCCGTAGCAGAGCACCTGATGGTTCTGATTCAGTTTTTTCAAGCTGTACCCGTGCGCTTTGACCAATCCCAGGGCGACGGGGCGTCCCGCGTTCAATTCGCCCTGAATCCGAGGCCATTCTTTCAAAGTGGTCAACCGTGTCAAGCCTTCGAGTCCGCTCACCCCGGCCCGCGATTTCGTGGCACCGGATCGCCGCTGCCAGTCGTAATATTTCAGCACGCCGAACGGCAAATTCCAGCTGTCGAGCAACCGTTTGCAAAAATAGCGGAAGAGCGGCTGTTCCGCGGTGGCCGGGAGTTCGTTCGCACCGTGCAGGTAGTAATCCATGGCCGCGAAGACCATCCCGCCACACAGGCCGTAAGTAGCATCCCCGATTCGAATCCGACCGAGTGGCGTCGCCACGTCGATCACCGGACTACCGGGTGGAAAACTATTCGGGAACGAGAACCCGTGGGTTTGCACCTTGAAGTTCGGGAGCTGGAACGACGCCATAGATTGCCTGGGGTTAACGGAAGGCTTCGAATTCTTTCCCGAGCAAACTCGCGGCAATTTTCAGCTTGAGGATTTCGTCAGTACCTTCATAGATCCGGCAGACTCGGACGTCCATCAGGTGGCGTCCCGGACGGTAAAGGGTTGACCAACCACGTCCGCCAAACACTTGAACTGCCCGATCAGCGGCGTCCCACGCCGCGTTCGTGATGAAGAGTTTGGCTTTCGCGGCCAACCCATCCGCTTCGGTAGCTAGTTCCCGGTTAGTCGGACTCATTGCACTCGCTTGTTTGGCTCGCGCGGCCATTTGCAAAAGGGCGTCGCTGCTGATGCGGGCCAGTTCCATCTCCGCCAAGTGTTCTTGCACCAACTGATGCTTCGCAATCGCTTTCCCGTGCTGCTCGCGGTTCTTGGCATACTCCAGCGATTCAATCAGGCAATCTTCGATCACCCCGAGGCAACCGGCCGCCACGCTCAGTCGACCACTCACCAAGGTGCCCATGGCAATGCGGAAACCAGCACCTTCGTCGCCCAGAAGATTCTCGACGGGGATCTCGACGTTTTGCATCTCGAACATGGCGGTGTTGGACGTGGGCATTCCCATTTTGGCCGTGAGAGTTTCGGTCACGAATCCGGTTGAATTCGTATCGACCACAAACGCACTGATGCGACGTTCTGGTCCGTCTGGGACGTCCGCCGGATACCCAAAGACGATCACCGCACCGGCGATTCCACCGTTGGAAATCAGATATTTCACCCCGTTGAGTTTGTAGCCGTTTGGGGTGCGTTCATACGTGGTGGTCATTTCGCGCGGGTTGCTCCCGGCGTCCGGCTCGGTCAACCCAAAGGCCAAGACCATGTCGCCCTGCACCGCTCGTGGCAGGTACTTCGACTTCAACGCTTCGCTACCCCAAGTCTGAATGGGGTAGGCCCCGATGCTGAGATGGCCGGAGAAGAACGTGCGGACTCCCGTGCCTTCCCGACCGATCCTCACAAGAGCATTCAGGTACGATACGGCATCGGCCCCACGGCCACCGTAGGCCGGATCGACGTTGATGCCGAGGAGGTTGTGCTGCTTGGCCAGCGGGAGGACTCGGTCGTTGAATTGGTGCTCGACGTAGCAGAGTTCTTCGATGGGGCGGATCTCTTCGCAGAACGCACGGACATCGGTGACCAGCTTCTCAGGGAGGAATTGCGACATGATCAACTCCGGTGTTT
>JANXWE010000245.1 GCA_025351325.1 Fimbriiglobus sp. | reverse complement strand
ATGATTACCCAGAAGCGGGATCAGCCGACACCGCCCGGCAAGGGCAATTAGCTGGTCGATGACGCCACGGCTGTTCGTCCCGCGGTCGATGGTGTCGCCCAGTGTGACGACCGTGTCCGCAGGGCCAAGCCCGACGGCATCGAGCACGGCGGCCAGTGCGTCGGAGCAACCGTGGATGTCGCCGATTGCGATCGTACGGCCCGCCACCGCGAAGCCCTCTGCTGCCGAAAAAGATCCAGTTCAGCAGCGGTGAGTGAGCTTGGAATTTGGGAAAACGTCGTAGCTACCGCCGCTCCAGAACGCGACCCTTGGCAACGATGCGCCCGCCCTCGCGGACGGTGACAGCGACACCGGGCGTCAGCGGCGAGTAATCCACTCCGGGAGACAGGAGCTCAGATTGAATACCGCTGGTTCGCCGAACACCAGATAGGGGCCACCGACGAACCGCACCCCGAGGTACTCGCTGTCGCCATCGATGACCACAAGGTGCGGCATGTAACCACCGTCCCCGGTCGCGGACCACGGTGGCATCGGCGGGTTGTTCCGCCCACCCTCTGACTTGGAAAGGAACGTCAACTCAACTGTGATCCACCCGACGCCGACCATCGTGATGCTCTTTGGATGTCAGCAAAAAGGTAACAGGCGAGCCGGTCAGCGTGAGCTGTCGGGTGATGACCAACTCAAAAGAATCCGATAGCTCACGCTGACCGGCTCGCCGGGATCCGTTTTACCGGAAAGTAAAACGGCTCCACCCCATGTCAAATAATTCACTACAAAAAATTTCGCTTTTTAACAAATTCTATTCATCGGATCGGAGACGAGGCTACCAACCATGGAACTGATCGCTGAAGAACAGATCGATTTACGTCACCCCGATGGCACGATCACGCAAATCCATTTTCGCATTCACAAACCTCAACCGCATCCCGAAGGAAAAGGAGATTGGGGATGCGTAGTCGAAGCCAGAGGTTTGTGGGATGACCCAATAGAGATATTTGGCGAAGGGTCGTTTCAAGCACTCATGCTTGCAATCAGCTACATGCGGAAGATGACCACATACGAAGTCGAACGTGGAAACGTTTTGCTGTGGTCCGATGGCACTGACCGGGATTTGAGCAGTCTATTTGCAACAAATTGAACGAAAAAACCGGCCAATCGGCCGGTTCCATCGTCTTGAACTCCGAAAACTACTTCGCGACGGCCTTCTTCGCTTTGAACGCGTGCTGGGCGGCGAGGGCCGGCGGCAGGTTCTTGCGGGCGATCTCGACAATCTTGTCGAAGGTCGCCGGATCGTGGATGGCGATTTCGGACAGCGACTTGCGGTCGAGTGCGATGAACGAACGCTGCAAACCGGCGATGAATTCGCTGTAGCGCAAGCCACGGGCGCGGGCAGCGGCGTTGATGCGGATGATCCAGAGCTTGCGGAACTGACGCTTCTTGACGCGGCGGTCGCGGAACGCGAACGCCCGTGCCCGGAGCAGCGTCGTCAGCGATTGGCGGTACAAATTGTGTCGGCTGAGGCGGAAACCCTTGGTGAGTTTGCGGATCCGCTTCCGCCGTTGCATGGTGGTCTTGCCACTACCTGCGCGAACCATGGTCGTATATCCCGTGTGAATCGGTGAGTGTTAAAGAAACGAATGCCACAAAGGGCGTGATTACTGCTCGTTCATCGCGATCAGGTATTTCTGAACGATGACGCTGGTGATGACGCCGGCGTTGCGGAGTTGGCGGCGGCGCTTGGCCGTGAAGTGGGCATTCAAGTGGCGCTTGCCGCACTTGGAGTACTTCAGCTTGCCGGTGCCCGTCACGCGGATTCGCTTCTTGACGCTCTTGTTGGTCTTGTTCCGATGGGCCATGCTGGCCTCCTAACACGGTTGTGGAATGCAAGGGGGAAGGCGGGCGAACCGCTTCACTTGGTGCCCCGATTCCAACACGCGTCCAGTCGAACCGGACGGACAACAAACCGGCGGTGCCGATTCGTGTGAACTAGGAATATAGCGGACGCCCCGGAAACGGACAGGGCGCGCGGAGATTCCGCAAAGCCGTCATTCTGCCGGAACCGTTTTCAGCCAACTCCGTATCCCTATCTTGTTAATAACTCATTGCATACCACCGGGTGGCGTTCGCGCTCCCGTATCCGCCGAGACCGACCATGGCCGCGCCCAATCCGTACGACAACTGCCCTTGCGGCAGCGGCAAGAAATTCAAGTGGTGCTGCGCCACCTACTGGGACAAGATCGAAACCGGCCTGGAAATGTACCAGCAGGGCCAGCTCGAAAATGCCCTGAAAATGATGGAGATGCTGGTCAAGGAGCACGGCACCGCCCCGCAGCCGTGGGGCTACTACGCCCACATTTTGTTCCGCGAGGGGAAGCTCGAAAAGGCCGAAGAGATTCTGGAAAAAGCGTTCGCCATCGACCCGAACTTCGCCATGGGCTACCTCCTCAAGGGACTGTTCCGCCAGAGCGAAGGCGAAGTCATCGGGGCACTGCTGTTGTACCGCAAAGCCGCGGAAGCGTACCCACCGGAAGCGCACGACCAACTCGCGCAAGTCCACGAGATGATCGCCCGCAACGAACTGATCCTGAACCGCCCGGTGGCGTCCGCCGCGGCGCTGGCGCGGGCCATCCACTTCAGCCCCGGCGACGAGGAGGCCGTGGCCCAGTACGACGGCTTGTTCGGCTCACAATCGCGGTTGCCGAACTGCGCCATCAAGAAGTACTCGTTCCGATCTACCGCTCAGCCCGCTCAACTGCCCGAGACCGGGCGGCTTTCGGAAGTGAAGAAAGCCTACGAAGACCTCACGGCGAAGGTGCCGAATGACCCGGCCGCGTGGTTCAACCTCGGCTTGGTTCGTTCGTGGCTCGGCGATCAAGGGCCGGCACTCGACGCCATCACGAAGAGTCTGGATCTCGAGTTCGACGACGCCCACGCCGAGGAGACGGCCGCGCTCGCCGAGGTGCTCAAGTGCGCCCAGGGAATGGAAGCGGAATGCGACTACAAGGAGTACCGCTACTACATCCAAATCCGCGATCCGAACGCCGTGCTCCAACTGCTGCAAGCGTGGCACGCCGAAGGCCGCGTCATGGGGGAACAGTCGGACGAAAGCGGCCAGAACTTCGGCTGCATGGTCGTCGAACCGCTGCCATCGTTGCTCGACACCGGAACCACCATGGCCAAGGTGATGGGGAACCTCACCATCAACGGCGGGATGATCCGGCTCTGGTCGGGCAACAAAGACTTGGCGCAGACGCTCGCCGTCGAGATGCGCGACCGTCTGAATATGGCCATCGAAGCCCCCGTGGAAGGGAGTGGCCCGCCCCAGTTCGGCGAGATCGTCCAAGAAGCATTCGCCTACCCGATCCGCATGTCCGAGTTCACCGAAGCCGAACAGAAGCTCAAACTCTACGCCGAGAATTACTTCGAGAACGTCTGGATTCACTGCCCGATGAAAGTCTTCGGCGGCGCCTCCGCCCTCGACGCCGGTGGCAGCAAACTGCTCCGGAAGCGGCTGCTCGGCGTACTGAAGTTCCTCGAAGATTGCGTGGCCGGTTCCGCACCGCGCCGGTCGCGCGGCGACGAATCGACGCCGATGGAGGTGTACGACTTCAACCGCTTGCGGCACAAGCTCGGGGCCGAGCGCCAGGGGCCGGGCACGCCTCCACCAGAATTGCTCGCGGCGTCGGCACCACCGAAGAAGGACTTCGGGGCCATGAGCGCCGCCGACCTCGCTGGGTTGAAGGCTGACACTCTCTCGGGTGCCGAAATCGACGACGCCATCCGCGCGTCCTTGAAGCTCGATGCCCGGGAACTCGCGGTGGCCTTCGCCAAAGCGGGCATCGCCAAGCCGGCCGATGCCGCCAAACCCGACCGCTATACCCTGTTCGCTTGTTTGATCGCGTCGGCGAATGCGGAGGGGGAAACGGCCACCGCGCTCCAGCACGCCGTGGCCGGGGCCGAGTACGATGCGGCCCACAACGGTGCGAAGCGGGCCAACGAATTCGGCCTTCAGAAGGCTCGGTTGCTGGCGAAGTCGGGCCAAGCCGACGCGGCCGTGAAGGAGTTCCAAGAGTTGATCGCCCGCAATCCGGACGAGGCCAAGTTCTACATCGGTGCGACTGAAACCATGCTCAGTGCCAAACGCGGCGACGATGCACTCAAGTTCGCCGAAGCGGGATTGGCGAAAGCTCGCCACATTGGCAACCGCGATCTCGAAGGGGCCTGCTTAGAACTGAGCGAAGCCGCGAAGCGGTTGAAGTAAGCTCTTACACCCCGATCTTCAACCCCTTCCGCCCGAACTCGGTGCGGAGGTGGTTGACTTCTTGCCAGAGCTTCGGATCGGTTTGCAGAAAATCAATCAGGTTCGCCGTACTCGTTCCCAACAACTCGGCGGCGGTGCTCACTTGCCCCGCCGTTGCTTGCAGCACGTCGAGCACGATCCCGACGGCGGGCCAGAATCGCACATCCTTCACCCCCAAGTGCAACCGTCCGGCACCGTCGCGTGCCGGGGCGAACTCCGGATGCCGGGCCAACGAATCCGGGGTCAACGCTTCCGCCGGCAGGGGATCACGGTAGTGCAGGTAAAGTGCGTGCTGCAATCGAACGAGGGCCTTGGCTTTGTTCGCGTGCTGGCTACGGCTCTCTTCGGCGATCACGATGATGCCGGTCGGGGCGTGCCGCAACCTTACCGCAGAACTGGTTTTGTTCCGTTTCTGGCCACCCGGGCCGCTGGCCCGGTACGTATCGACGTCGCACTGCGACAGCAGCACCGCTCCGCTCAACGCGGCCCAAGTGATACGAGGTTTGACCACAAGCGATGATTCGGACATGGAGCAATTCTACGCGAGAAGTTGCGCCGGCATAGGACGCAATGACGAGTGTTTTTGTGTCTGCGGAGAGCACCCCCTGCCCGCTGTGTAACCAATGGAAGCTACGGAAACAAGAAAATTAGTCAGAGGGATGAGTGCTGGATGGTTGTGGGACATATTTTTGAATGTTTTAAAGATTTTGTTGTTGACGGGCTTCGGGTGAGGGTAAAGGATGTTCGGAATGGGAATTGAGTGAATTTCCACACAGAGTCGGTGTTCTGGGTTGGACAGAAGAGTTAGTCGGAATAGACAGGATAGGCTCAGTCCATTATTCGGCGTCAAAACCCCAGCTTGGGGTCGACCTTTGGCGAGCATTCTTCGTGCGGCTGATAAGTCTTTGGCGGTCAATAATTCCTGGGATCAAATCATGGCCATTCGCAACATCTACCTCAAGATCGAAGAGATCGTGGACTACAGCCCGGTCGAGCCTAGTCCACACGCGGCTGCGAATTATCGACGGGACTGCATGCGCAGCTCCGGCCACGAAGACGGCACAATCCCGTTGTCGGAAGTCAACGCGCGAAGGCTCACGGCCCTGGTCTACCGCGAGTACCTGGATCAGGACTATCTCATACCTAAACCGGATAAACTCGTTCTGACCGACGTGAACGAACCTATCTACCCTCACCGCGTGCCGGGCTCGATCATCTACACGCGGGCTGGAGAGCACCTGCACATCCACGTGTTGAACGCCGATTCGATGCCGCACAGCTTCCACGTGCATGGGCTTCGCTACGGCATCGACTCGGATGGTTCCTGGCCGCTCGGGACGCAAAGCAGCGACGGCCGGCGTTCCGATGAAATCTGCCCCGGACAGCACTGGACCTATCACTACAGCGTGACCGAGGAAATGGTCGGCGCGTGGCCGTTTCACGATCATTCGCATCACATCGCCGAGAGTGTGAACCGGGGTTTGTTCGGTGGAATCGTGGTTCTTCCCAAGGAGTGCGACCATCCGCCGCACTTCGAGTTGCCGCCGCTCGTCGCCAAGTTCCTGATCACTCGGACGCGGACGGAGCCGCACGAACACGACGAACCGCAGCCGCTGGCCGGAATGGCGATGGGTGGACACGAACACGGCGGGCACGGAGCGGGAGCGGTTGTCGACTACGAACTCGCCGCCAACAATTCGTTCTTGGAAGAGTGGTCACAACTCGAGTACGCGCACCCGAGGCCGAAACCCACGGATATCCTGCACGTTCCCCTGTTCTTCCATCAGATGAGTAAACCGCGCGGTCAGGCCGCGTTTAGCAAAAGCCCATTCTCGCCGGGCGACGCGCCGTTCGAGGTCGTCTTCGGCGCCGAAGGAACTTTCGGGTATCACTGCGAGATTCACCCGAACATGCAGGGCAAAGTGACCGTCGCGGTCGGAGGGGCACCGGCGAAGTCGGTCGCCATCGTCGATTCCGACCCGATGAACATGCACTTCGAACCCGCCGATGTGAGTGTCATGCCCGGGGGAAAAGTCACTTGGTCGCCAGGCACCAACCAGACTCACACCGTAACGGAAGACGGGGCCGGAATGCCCAGCGTTTGCTTCAACGGCCGTTCGTTCGTCGGCAACACGCCCACCATCGTCGCCCATTCCGGGCAGCGCATTCGCTGGTACATCTTCAACCTCGATCTGGGTATGGGCTGGCACAACTTCCACGTCCATGCTCAGCGCTGGCAGTTCGCCCACGAGACCATAGATACGCGGAGCATCGGCCCGGCCGAATCGTTCGCCGTGGAAACTATCGCGCCGCCGGTGATCCTGCTGCCGCCGGAAATCGAAGCGGCGCAAGAACCCCACTGCCGACCTCCCGAGGCCGTACCCTATCACCTACGCGGCGACTTCTTGTTCCACTGCCACGTGGAAATGCACATGATGCAGGGACTCTCCGGGCTGGTGCGCTCGAAGCAGACCGTGTGGTTGACGCCGAAACAGGCGAAGAAAATCGCCGCTGAAAGCGGCCTGCCCATTGACCCGGGCGGCAACGACTGCCCCCAAGTGGATCACAACCGATGCGAGCAGTTGAGCTGCGGCAAGTGGGAAGTGGTCGCCGGAGCGAACGAAGTGTGCATGATGCACGCGGCGCTGTTGCCCAACACGAATCTCGTGCTCTTCTTCGGCTACGGCGACACTCGAGACGACCTAAGTCGCGTCTGGGACTACAGCACACCCGCCGGAGCATTCCACCCGCCCGCCAACCAACCGTTCGACGTCACGGTTCCGATTCACAACCGCTCGCTTGCGAACATATGGTCTGCCGAACATGCTTATCTGAACGACGCGCCCGGAACGCTCCTTGTCCACGGTGGATTCACGCCGCGCGAAAGCTATTTGTTCCATCCCACGACTTTGATGTGGTCGCGGGTGTCATCCACCGCGGATGAGCGATTCTACTCGACGACGCTCACGCTGGCGGATGGCCGGTTGATGACGCTTTACGGTTCCGCGTCGAAATCGATCGAAGTGTTCAACCCGCCCGGCACTTGGAATCCGCCCATCCCGACGCTCCCGGCGATGGCACACCACCAGTACTACCCCTGGACCTATCTCTTGCCGAGCGGGAAGTTGTTCATCGCCGGGCCGCACGTTCCGACGCAGCGATTCGACTGGAACCCGGCGGTGGCCAACCTGGAATCGTTTCCGACTCTGTCCGGCAACCGGAGTACGGCCGGCGAAAAGGGGACATCGGTGCTGCTGCCGCTGCGCCCGCCCGCTTACGCGCCGCGTGTTGTCATCGCTGGAGGCGATCCGGCCGCGGCACAGCAAACGTCGGAAATCATCGACCTGTCCGTTCCCACACCGGCTTGGAAGGCCCTGCCCAACTTGAACCAACCGCGTGGGCAGCAGGTCAACACCGTGTTATTGCCGGATGGCCGCGTGTTTTTGGCCGGCGGGATCGACGGCTCGGACGGCGGTTCCGCGGAAATCCTCGACTCGAGAAACCCCGACCTCGGCTGGGTGAAATGCGCCACCATGCCGACTCCGCGCGGCTACCATTCCTCCGCGATTTTGCTTGCCGACGGCAGCGTGTTAATGGGTGGCGACAAACCGGGTACCTGGAAATCCGGAGAGACCTTGCCACACGAAAGGTACTTTCCTTCCTACTACTTCCTGGTCCGTCCGGTGATCACTGCGGCACCGCCCGCGACGACCTACGGCGGCAGTTTCAACATCCAAACTCCGAATCCTGCATCCATCGCGGAGGTCGTTCTTCTCCGTCCGGGTGCCGTGACCCACGGTTGGAACATGTCGCAGCGATTCGTCGAATGCGCCATCGTCGGCGGCGACGCCACGTCAGTTCACGTGCAAGCCCCGCAGAATGGAAACGTCGCTCCTCCCGGACATTATTTGCTTTTCCTTGTGACTGTGGGGCGAGTCCCATCGGTCGCACGCTGGATTCGGTTGTCGTGACAAAGCCGGGCCGAACCGACTCTAAAGTTGACGGCCCCGTAAAGCTGGGGCCACAACTGAACTTAGTCTTTAGGTGGCAGACGCGAACCCTTGTGGCGATACTTCCTCCGTTAAAGATAGGCGAAGTTAAAATGTTTAGCGGGATCGAATTCATGGCAAGTTCATTCGGTGCCGTCGAAGACAAACTTCGGGACGCGGACTTTTTCCTATCTCAACTGCGCGAGTCAAAGCGACTGAGTTTCGAGGCGGACTGCTACTTCAGTGCATTTGTGACGGCCGCCCCGCCGCTGCTAAGCTTAATCGTTCGGCGGCGAAGGCTTCGGAGGGCCGCATGGCGGAACACGAATCCATCCATCGGCACGAGTTCACGGCTCAGGACGGCTCGTTCCCATTGCAACTTCGCTGCGACTTGACTCGGGATCAGGCGGCGTTGGCGAAACCGATTGATACGGCCACTGGCGTCAAGCCTGATATCGACATAGGAGCGAAGCCCTCGAAGGGAGGGTGGGACGGAGCACTGTTGAACGAACCGATCACCATCCCCATCGGGCCGGCCCAAGAGAAGAAAAAGTGACCCCGCTCATCCCGGATAGGGTACCCGTAACGTGTGCCGGCAGGGAGGGGCGGTCACGAGTTGGTTGACACCGTCGGGCCAGGTGATGCGAATCGATTCGACCGTGGGCACTCGGCCCAAACCGAAGTGGGCGAACGGCTCCATTTGGCAGAGGTAGCCGCTGCCACCGTCGATCACGCGAGTTTGGACACGCCAGCCGGCGGTCAGGCGAACGAGCGCCCCGCGTGCCGGTGCTCCCTGACGCGTCAGTGGTTGAATGCGAATCCAATTTCCATCCGCCTCGGCGACGTGGTATAAACTCACTGGTTGCGGGGTTTGTTCGCCGTGGGCGATCAGCAATTCCAAGCGACCGTCGTTGTCGATATCCGCAACGGCGGCGGCGGTACCGAACCCTTCGATCTCCAAAGCGGCGCCGATGGGGTGCATTTTCCACGCCCCCTCGCCTTCGTCGAATTTGAAGAGTCGGTTCGCCTCGCCCATGTTGTTGAAGAAGAGTTCCTCGTAGCCATCGTTGTCGAAGTCGGCAGCAATCACCGTGCGCACAGGGCTGGGCAGCGCCATCGCCGGCGTGGCCCGATCCTTGAACGTACCGTTGGGCTGCCGCATCATCAGGCGGTGCGGGCCTTCCCAATTTCCGTAGACGATGTCGAGTTTGCCATCGCCATCGGCATCGAGCACGGCCACACCGCGGGCATTTTCAAGTGCGTCGGCGAGATTCAATTCGCTACCGATTTCGAGGAACGTCCCCAGACCGGTGTTGCGGTAGAGGAAATTCGGCCCTTGCTCGTTGACGCAGAAAATATCAGAGCGATCCGACGCGAGCGGGCCGACAAATAGCCCGCGCCCGCCGGTCGTGGGGTTCAAGCCAATGGCAGGGGCGATGTCGTGGATGGCACCGTCGGCGGCGAGTTCAAACAGTTTGAACGGACGCGAATAGTTGGCGACAAAGAAGCCGTAACGGCCGGTTCCGCGGCGGTCGATGGCGGCCACGGAGCGCCCAGCCATGAGGTTCCGCGCCGCCCAGTTCCCCGGCTTTGAAAAAAGATCTTCCCAGCCGCCGGAACGGTGCGCAAAGAGTCGATCCGCCTGCTCCTTCGGCCCGGCAAAAGTGTCCGAGTTCATCACGTACAGCTCTTCGCGGCCATCACCATCGATATCTCCCGCTGCGGCGGCCACCGTGCGGGTACCATCGTCGGCTATCACTGGTGATGCAATGTCACGGAGAGTGTGGCCATCCCATTTCAGCAACCGATTCGGTCCGCCAAAGCCACTCACGAAGATCTCGGATGCCCCGTCGCCGTCCGCGTCGAAGACGGCGACACCGTAATGGTGTCCCGCCGGGTTGTGCTTGATGCGGTCGGAGATGTCGGTGAACATCGGGTTGATTTGGTATTAAAATGTGAACCCAGGGTGGCCACTTCGGCGCACCCTGGGATGTCCAACAAAAACCTACGTCCGGGCCATCTCCGGCACCACCGGTTCGGCGACGCCGCTGGTCTCGAACACCAGCTTCTTCTCGCCGTCTTCCCCGTCGCCGACGTTCACGGTGACGATGCCTTTATCGTTGAACTCACCGCGGAGCAGGGCCTCGGCCATGGCGTCTTCGAGGTGCTGCTCGACGGCGCGGCGCAACGGTCGCGCCCCCATCTCCAAGCTGCTCCCTTTGTCGATGATGAACTCCTTGGCTTCTTCCGTGACTACGAGCGTCAGGTGCTTCTCTTTCAAGCGTTTCGAGACCTTGGCCAGTTCCATTTCGACGATCTGCTTGAGGTTGTCCTTGGTCAGCGACCGGAACACGATGGTGTCATCGAGGCGGTTCAGGAATTCCGGCCGGAAGACCTTGTGCATCTGCTCGAGCAGACGCTTCTTCATGTCTTGGTAGTTCACTTCGGCGGTGCGGGTCACGTGCTTGGTGAACACACTGCTGAGGTTGTCCGGGGCGATGATCGTCTCGGCCCCGACGTTCGACGTCATGATCAAGATCGTGTTCTTGAAGTCGACCACGCGGCCGACGTTATCGGTCAGGCGACCGTCTTCCATGATCTGAAGCAGCAAGTTCCAGACATCGGGGTGAGCCTTCTCGATTTCGTCGAGCAGCACCACGCTGTAGGGTTTGCGACGGATCTTCTCGGTGAGCTGACCACCCTCTTCGTAGCCGATGTAGCCTGGGGGCGCCCCGACCAGCCGGCTGACGTTGTGCTTCTCCATGTACTCGGACATGTCGAGCTGCACGATGGCGGCTTCGTCGCCGAACTGGAACTTGGCGAGGGCCTTGGCCAGCAATGTTTTACCGACACCGGTCGGCCCGGCGAAGATGAAGCTGCCGATCGGCCGACGCGGATCTTTCAACCCCGACCGGCTCTTGCGGACGGCCTTGGCGATGGCTTTGATCGCTTCGTCTTGACTGACGACGCTGCCGTGCAGTTCGTCTTCCATCTTCAGCAGCCGGCGGGTTTCGTCTTCGCCCACTTTCTTCAGCGGCACGCCGGTCATCTTCGAGACGACCTCGGCGATCACTTCCTCGTCGACGACGCCGTCGATTTCCTTGGCCCGGTCTTTCCAGTCTTTGGTGACTTGGTCTTTCTTCTTCTTCAGCTTGTCGGCTTTGTCCCGGAGTGCAGCAGCCTCTTCAAACAGTTGGTTGGCCACGGCCTGTTCTTTTTCGGCGTTGAGTTTCTCGATCTGCTCGTCGATCTCTTTGAGATCCGGCGGGCGGGTCATCGCCTTGAGGCGGATGCGGGCACCGGCTTCATCGATGACGTCGATGGCTTTGTCCGGCAGGCACCGACCGCTGATGTACCGATCCGACTGCTCGACTGCGGCCCGGAGTGCGGCGTCGGTGATCTGAACCCGGTGGTGGGCTTCGTAGCGGTCGCGCAGACCCTTGAGAATCTCGACCGCTTCGTCTTTGCTCGGCGGGTTGACGATCACTTCTTGGAAGCGGCGGGCGAGTGCCGAGTCCTTCTCGATGTACTTACGGTACTCGTCGAGAGTGGTCGCCCCGATGCACTGGATCTCGCCCCGGGCCAGCGCCGGCTTCAGCACGTTGCTGGCGTCGATGGCCCCTTCGGCACCACCGGCACCGACAAGCGTGTGCAGTTCGTCGATGAACAGGATCGTGTTCTTGGCCCGGCGGACTTCGTTCATGACCGCTTTGATGCGCTCTTCGAACTGGCCGCGGTACTTGGTGCCCGCCACCATCATGGCGAGGTCGAGCACGACGAGGCGGCGATCCCGGAGCAAGTCCGGAATGCTGCCGTCGACGATCATCTGGGCGAGGCCTTCGACGATGGCGGTCTTGCCCACGCCGGCTTCACCGAGCAGAACGGGGTTGTTTTTCGTGCGGCGGCTGAGCACCTGCACGACCCGTTCGATTTCATTGGAGCGGCCAATGACCGGATCGAGCTTGCCCTGGCGGGCGAGTTCGGTGAGGTCGCGGCCAAAGCTATCGAGGGCCGGGGTCTTCGATTTGGATTTGCCGGACGAAGTCCGCTCGTTCGAGGAGCCGCGGTCACCGCCGCCACCGGCGGGTTCGTTTTCATTCGGCATTGGATTGTGCCCCAGCAGGTTGAGAACTTCCTCCCGCACGTCTTCGAGTTTGAGGCCCAAGTTCATGAGGACTTGAGCCGCCACCCCTTCTTGTTCCCGCAGGAGGCCGAGGAGCAAGTGTTCCGTCCCCACGTAGCTGTGGTTCAAATTCCGAGCCTCTTCGATGGAGTACTCGATGACTTTTTTGGCGCGGGGCGTATGCGGGAGTCGACCCATGACGACTTGATCGCCGCCTTGACCATGCTGCACGATCCGCTCGACTTCGAGGCGGATCTTCCGCAAATCCACGTCGAGGTTCTTCAGTACGTTCGCGGCGACGCCCGACCCCTCTTTCACCAGCCCGAGCAAAATGTGCTCGGTGCCGATGTATTCGTGGTTGAAGCGCTGGGCCTCTTGGTTGGCGAGTTGCATCACCTTCCGGGCGCGGTCTGTGAATCGTTCATACATCGGTGCCGTCTCCGTCGGTCGGGTCGGTCGCACGCACGCGACATTCCCTACCTGCCATCATATGCCGGGGCCAATTTGGGCAACCACTTTCGGGTGCGAATTGGAAACCCGGAAGTCGGTGTATCGAGTCGGAGGCCTAGAAGGTTGACGAATAATATGATCGCGCATCCGGATAATCAAGGCGCGGGAGCGGGCGGCCGCGGTTTCATTTTCACGGTGACCGGGATCGGAGTTCTGTCATGGCTGCTCGGAACCGGGTCGGGTCGGATATCCACGACGACCGGTTCGTAGCCATCTTTTTGCAGTTTCAGGTACCAGTGCTTGTCATTATCGGGAGAGCCCACGATCTGGAAATCATGAGTGAATCGACCGGAAGAATCCGTCAAATCTCCTAATTGACTCCCGTAATCCATTCCCAGTCTGTTTGCATCGCCGCTGGTCGTATCCAAAACGACGGTCACGCCCTCCAAGCGTTGCCCATTGTCTTCGTTCTCGACCGTCAGCAGGAGTTGAAACGGGTAGACTTTAGTGCAACCCGTCAACAGTACCGTTGCAATCGCCACGAGGGCGATGGTTCGAATCGGGTGTCGCATGGGGTTGCTCGCTGGGATCTCGACTTAACACCTGATCCTCTCGCATCTCGGGATATTCCCTACGCATCGTATTTCCAGATCGATCGCGGGTATTATTGGCGGTGGCCATGGGGAAATCCTCAGCGTGAAATGAATTTGCGTACAAGTGTACGGTGGTATATAAGCCCCAGTCGTCGGGCTGTCAAATGATTCTGGTAAATTTGCTGAGATCGTTTCAAAAACAAGGGTTTTCAGTGGCGACAGTTTTTAACTGGTCGCCAATTGGGCTTTACATCCCCGTTTTCCGTCGGCATAAGTGCCGCAGAACTTCAACAACACTCGTCGAGTTGTGTCGGTCGCTTGGGGAAGCGTGCCGAACCACCACGACCGACGACTGGGGGGTTGGCATGTCCCGATTCATAGCGTTCACCGTGGGGGTCGCACTGGCGACTCAAGCCGCCCGTGCGGCCGATCCGCCGACCGATCCGAAGCCCGCCGAGTCGCGGTCACTCGCTTCCCGGCTGAATCCATTCGGGAGTACCGATACGGGCAAACCGGCGCCGGCTCCCGGGCGTCCGAAAGCGATGGTCGGTCCGCTGTCACCGGATGTGATGATCCAAGCGCTGCAAGCCGAACAAGATGCGTTCGCCCGTCGGCTCGATATCTGCACCGAACTGCGCCGGGTCGCGGTCAGTACGAAGGATGAAAAACTCGGCGTCAAAGCGGACGAACTCGAGCGACTCGCCGAGCAGACTTACAATCAACGCATTGCCAAACTCGGTGTGAAATCGCAGCACCGCAGTACGCCGGGTATCGACAAACTCGACAGCGAACTTGGAGCCGGCGTTGCGGTGAACCCTCTCAAAACCGGTGCTCGGACTCCGGCCGACACCAAGCCGGCCACAGCACAACTTCGCCAATTCCGGGAGGTGAAGCCATGAAACGCTTCCTCATGATCGGTTTGCTCGCCGCCCCGGCTCTCGGTTGTACCAGCCTCAAGCCCGTCGGCCCATTCACGGGCAGTACGGCGCCAACCCGCAGTGTGAACCAACCGAACGCCATCGTGATGTCGCCCAAAGACATCAGTGCGATGCCGACATTCGAAGACGGCCCGCCCCCGCCCGCACCCCTGCGGACGGTCACCGTCGGCGATGTGACCCCCACGAGCGGCCACTCCGCGGCAGACAAGTTGATGCAGGAAATCGAGAATGATCGCAAAGGGGTCGACGCGATCCCGAATTACACCGAAGTTTCGCGGGTACCCCGCAACGGTCGATAAACGCCATCTGAAATCATTCGCCATTCGAACGCCGAATGGCGAATGACCTTTAGCCATTTCCACGCTACAATTCTCCGGTGGTTCCGAACCTCCGAGAATTCCTGCCATGCGAATCCGCCACGTTCTCCTTTTGCTACTCACCATCGGAGTCGGAATGGTGCCCGCGCGTTCCGACGAAGGCATGTGGCTCTTCAACGATCCCCCGAAAAAACAGCTCCGCGATACCTACAAATTCGATCTCACGCCCGAGTGGCTCGACCTCGCCATGAAGGCCAACGTCCGATTCAACAGCGGCGGCAGTGGCGGGTTCGTTTCCGAAAACGGTTTGGTCGTCACCAACCACCACATCGCGGCCGATGCACTCCAGAAATTGAGCAACTCCCAACGCGATTTGTACGGCAATGGTTTCTTCGCCAAAGATCGATCCGATGAATTGAAGTGCCCCGATCTCGAATTGAACGTTCTGCAATCCATCGAAGACGTGACCGAAAAAGTGAACGCCGCCGTGAAGGACGCGAAACCACTCGAAGCCGCCGCGAAACGCCGCGCCGTGATGGGTGAGATCGAAAAAGAATCGACCGCGAAGACGGGCTTCCGGTCGGACATTGTCACGCTGTATCAAGGCGGAGCGTACCACCTCTACCGCTACAAGAAGTACACCGATGTGCGGTTGGTCTTTGCGCCGGAAGCGGGCATCGCCGGCTTCGGTGGAGACGTCGATAACTTCGAATATCCACGCCACGGTTTGGATGTCGCCTTCTTCCGTGTCTACGAAAACAACAAACCGATCGAGAGCAAATCCTACTTCCGCTGGAGCGAAACCGGCCCCGACGAAAAAGACCTCGTCTTTGTCACCGGGCACCCTGGCACCACGAACCGACTCGAAACACTGGCGAAGTTGAAGCACCGCCGCGATTCCACACTGCCGTACACGCTCAATCGGTTGCGACAAATGGAAGCCGCGCTGACGCATTACGGCGACCAAGGCCCGGAGCAACGCCGGCAAGCCGGCAGCGACCTGCACCGCGTGGCCAACGCCCGCAAGGCCTTCAGCGGGCAGTTGCAAGGCTTGCTCGACCCCGCCATCTTGAAGCAGAAAGAGACCACCGAACAGGCTCTGGTCGGCAAGTCCGATGCACCGTGGCAGACCATCGCCAAGGCACAGAAGAGCTACCGCGAGTTCGAGAAGCCGCACGCCCTGCTGGAAACCGGCCACGGCTTCGCCAGCGAACTCTTCACCATCGCCCGCCACCTTGTCCGAATGGCCAACGAGCTTCCCAATCAATCGTCGACTCGCCTGCGCGAGTACCGCGATAGCAACCTCGAATCGCTGAAGTTCCAACTGCTCAGCCCGGCCCCGTTGTACGCGGATCTGGAGCGGGTCAAGCTGCAAGCGTCGCTGACATTCCTCGCCGAAACCCTCGGTGGCGAACACCCCAGCGTCGTCTTGGCACTGGCCGGCAAGAACCCCTCCAAGCGGGCGGAGGAACTGATCGCGGGTTGTAACCTCGCCGACGTCGCGGAGCGTAAAGCTTTGCTCGATGGCGGTGCCCGAGCCATCAATGCCAGTAAAGATCCGATGATTCTGCTCGCGGTCGCCATCGATGCGGAAAGTCTCGCGTTGCGGAAGCGCTACGAAAGTGAAGTCGAAGAAATCGAGCGGCAAGCCTACGGCGAAATCGCCAAGCTCCGCTTCCAAGCCTTGGGCAACACGGTCGCTCCGGACGCGACCTTCACCCTGCGACTCGCCTTCGGCACCGTGAAGGGCTACGACGTTGATGGCAACACACTCAAGTTTCACACGACCTTCGGCAGTGCCTTCGAACGCGCCGAGGCGATGAAGAACCGCGAACCGTTCGACCTACCGATCCGTTGGATCGACGGCCGCGACAAGTTGGAATTGGCCACGCCGTTCAACTTTGTGAGCACCTCCGACACCATCGGCGGGAACAGCGGTAGTCCCGTGTTGAACCGGGCCGGGGAACTCGTCGGCATCAACTTCGACCGCAACCGCCACGGCTTGGTTCGCAACTTCGTCTACACCGAGGTGCAGGCCCGCCATATCGCCGTGCATTCCAAGGCCGTGCTCGAAGCCCTCCGCAAGCTCTACGGAGCCGACAGTTTGGCGAAGGAATTGACCGGGAAGTGAGTTCTCAAGACATTTCGAAACAAAAGTGCTCCGATCGATTTTGGGACATGTACGTCCGAACTGCCGGCGATCTGGAAAGTTCGGCTCTGAATCTACAGAGTCCTTGCTGCCCCAACGGGGCAACAGAAGGTAGCCAGGGGTGGAGCGAAGCGCAACCCCTGGAATAATTCCGAGACGGGTAGCCCCGTTGGGGCCCGCAGATTGGTTCTTCTTGGTGACCAGGGGTTCCGCTGCGCTCCACCCCTGGCTACCTTCGATAACCCCGTTGGGGTCGCAAGACGTGGATTTAAGAACCGCTCGCGTGACCGGGTGTTAAAACCCGCAGGAGCACCAACATAAACATAAAACAACACCTACTGTTCCTGAGGTCCAAACGATGGCCGAGAACGACAGATTGTTGATTCCACCCGCCAAATCGACACGTGCCGGATGGGACATTGCCTTCCAAAAAATGGCACTCCGCGGCGATGACCAATTATTGGATGAGTCGACTACAACCCCATCTGATTGGGATGAAAGTGAGTGGGAATGGTAATCTTTCGCTACCGCCGTACCGCTAGCATTCTCTCCGGTTTCGCCGTACTGATCGCAATCTGCATCGTGCTGGCCTCGGCCGTCCAGAAAGTCCGAATCGCCGCCCAGCGGATGGCCGACACCTGAAACCTTAAGCAACTCGGGTTGGCGGTCGCCAACTATCACCAAACCCACGGGAACTACTCACCCGCCTACATGGTCGGCCCGGATGGCCGGCCTTGGCACTCGTGGCGGGTGTTGATCCTGCCGTTCATCGAAGAGCACAAGTTATACGAGGCGTACAGCTTTTCCGAACCCTGGGACGGCCCGAACAATCGCAAGTTGGCCGATCGGATGCCACGGATATTTGCGTTCTCCGGAGCACGGCAACCGGGAAACACCACCGCGAACTATCTGGCCGTTGTCGGTGCTGAAACCGTGTGGCCCGGCGCGACCACCGTGACGACGACAGACATCACGGACGCTTCCAGTCAGACGATCCTTTTGGTGGAAAGTCAGGACACGAACATCCACTGGATGGAACCGCGTGATCTGTCATTCGCCGACATGGATTTCCACATCAACAATCCCGGCTCGATTACTAGCCCTTATTCAGATCCCGCCGTTGTGATGCTCGATGGCAGCGTTCAACGGCTCCTGCCTGGTCTCCAGCCGGATACCCTCCGTGCTCTGTTAACGATCCGCGGTGGTGAGTCGCTGGATTCGAATACCTCGGGCGGCTGGACACTGCTGCCCGATGGCCGACAACGTCCACTCCGTCAACCATAAAACGGATTCCGGCTGGATGGCCAGCTCCTACGCAAAAGCCTGGCTTTTCGAGCGACTTTTGGAAAATTGAAAAATAATTGGCGCGGATCGGGCGCGGATTCCGCATTCTGGGGACACGCCCGGAGGATTCCCGATGCCGACCGACCGCGACCTGTTCCAATCCGCCATCGACATGGTCGATGTTGCTGCCCGCGCCGCGTACCTGAGC
>JANXWE010000243.1 GCA_025351325.1 Fimbriiglobus sp. | reverse complement strand
CCCCTTCGACTTTCTCCATGAATTTTTCGAGGTAAGCCACGGAGGCCTTCATCACCTCGGCCGATTGGAGCACGAACGGCAGTTGCATTTGCCCGCTGCCGAAGAGTTCGCCGACGACTTTCATCCCTTCGAGTAGCACCCGGTTGATGATCTCGATCGGCGTGTATTTTTCGCGGGCCAAGTCCAGGTCGACGTACAGCGACTCGCGTCGCCCTTGGATGACCGCTTGCCGCAACCGTTCTTCGACCGTGTCGCCGAGCGACTGCCCTTTTTTCGACACGGTCTTCTTGTCGGCGTAATGCTCGATGATCATTTGCAGAGGATCTTCGATGCAGTTGCCCGCGTCGTCGAAGACACGTTCATCGAACAACAAGCGGCGTGACAACTCCATCCCGACAGCATCGATACTTGCCAGCGGCATGATCTTGGCCGCGTGCAGGATCGCCGAATCGCAACCTGCTTCGAGGGCGTAGTGCAGGTAGACGGAGTTCAGCACTTGGCGGGTGTACGGTGCCAGCCCGAAGCTGCAATTGCTTAAGCCGATGTGCGTGAGTGCACCCGGCAAGTTCTTCTTGATCAGCCGGATGGCGTCGAAGGTGGCGATAGCACTCTTGCGCGTTTGTTCCTGCCCCGTGGAGACGGGGAAGACTAGCGGATCGAACATCAAGTCGGATGGCGGGATCTTGTACTCATCCACGACGATGTCGTAGATGCGTTTAGCCACATCGAACTTCCACTGTGCCGTGTCTGCTTGACCGACTTCATCGATGGTGAGTGCCACCAGGGCCGCACCGTATTTCTTGGCGAGGATCGTCTTCGGGTCGAGCGTTTTGCGGCCATCTTCCAAGTTGATCGAATTGATGATCGTCTTACCGCTGCACAGCTTGAGTGCCGCTTCGATGACGGGCAGTTCCGTGCTGTCGAGCATCAACGGAACGGTGACGACTTCGTTGTAACGCTTGACGACTTCTTTGATGTCGCGAACACCGTCGCGGCCGACGTAATCGACGCAAACATCGAGGATGTGGACGCCTTCGCGTTCTTGCTCTTTGGCCATTTCGACCAAGCCGTGCCAGTCGTCCTTTTCGAGAAGCTGCTTGAACTTCCGCGAGCCGTTCGTGTTGGTGCGCTCGCCCACCAACAACGGTCGCTGATCGACGTAGAGATCTTGCGAACTTTGCAAACTCGACACGGCCGCCAAGTAGGTCGGCTTCCGGGTGGCCCGCTTCTTCCCATTCAGTTGCGCGACGACCGCCGCGAGATGCTCTTTGGTGGTGCCGCAGCAGCCACCGATGATGTTCACGCCGAACTCGACCACGAACCGTTCGAGCCAATTGGCTAACCCGGCGGGATCGAGTGGAAAGTAGGTTTCGTCACCGCGCGTTTGGGGCATCCCGGCATTCGGCAACGCACTGAGCAACTTCGAGCAGTGCCGGCTGAGGTGGCGAATGTCGTCGAGCATCAAGTCGGGGCCGACACCGCAGTTCATACCGATGACGTCGATCTCGTCGATGGGGTTCAATGCCACCAGCGCGGCCGGGATGTCAGTGCCCGGCAGCATCTTCTTGTTCTGGTCGATGATCGTGAGCTGCACCATGAGGGGCAGCCGCACCCCGGCACGTTTCAACTCTTCGATGGCGGTGATGGCGATGCACTTCGCTTGGAGCACGTCGAAGCAGGTCTCGATCAAGATGACATCGACACGCTCTTCGATCATGATCTGGAGTTGCCGGCGGTACGCTTCAGCCAGTTTGTCGAAATCGGCGTAGATGGACGGATCGGTGAGCGAAGGCATTTTCGTGCCCGGCCCGACGGAGCCGATGACGAACCGTGGTCGATCCGAAGTCGAATAATCCTGCGCGACTCCCCGAGCGAGGCGAATGTTCAAGCGGTTGATTTCTTCGAGCTTGTCGCCCATGCCGAATTCGTCGAGGACGATCTGTGTGGCATTGAACGTATTCGTTTCGATGCCGTCGCAGCCCGCTTCGAAGAAACCGCGGTGAATGTCTCGAATCCATTCGGGGTGGGTATACACCAACGAGTCGGACAAGTTCAGCAGCGACTTACCATTGGGGGAGAAGCCCCAATCGGCGTCGGTCGGTTTGTAGCGGTGCAGGCTGGTTCCCATACCGCCGTCGAGAATCAAAACGCGTTCGCGGGCCAGAGTGAGAAAATCCTTGGGCATGGCAACATCGCTCGAAGTTCAAAATCCGCAGTTCGACAGTACTGATTAGGATAGGAGATCGAGTCGACGGAAACGAACGACCGAATTCGACGGCGCATAAAAAGAGCCGACCCGCTCCATCCATGAAGCGGGTCGGCCGGCCGGTGACATCCCTGTCTCGGCCCCACGACTGGCACAATTGACTCGAACTCATCCCGACCGATCGGCGAAAGCGTTGCCGACGGATGGGTTGAGCATCCTTGCGTGCCGCACATCTTGCGCAGCGTGAGATCGAGTCGGCCAGTGACCGTGGTGGTTCCGTTCGCAGTAATCAGGCAGACTGCCCAATCCTGCGGTAGTCGATTATTTCTGAAGAGTGGTGCAACGAGAAAGCCAGTACAGCACGCTGCGGCAGAACAGCTCAGCAGTGCGAGTGGAACAAGGAGACATGTCGTCGAGACGATCTTGGTGGATCGGTTCCGTCATCCCATTGGCTCCGATGCGTTCACGATTTGGGTTGCTCGCTCGGCCATAGATTAGCGATCGCTTAGGATCATACAAGGACAACTTACCGACAAGTCGCTGTCAATCCAATTCTAACGATTGTGCCTGAAAATCATGCAGTTTTTGGTCATCTGGCTGTCCTAATTCGGGATCGTCAAGGGTCGCTGTTGCAAAAAATTAACACGACTTCGGGATCGATGCAACGACGGAAAGCGTTACAGGGGCGCGAACTAGGGCGAGTGTGAATCTCCGGAGAAGAATCGTTCCACAAAATAAAAAATACCTCCACCTGTGCCGTCCGAGACAACCTTCGGGAACCCGCCATTGAAGAGGTGACCTCACACCCGATTGCTGGATCCCACTACAATCCGGCTCTTGCGAGTCGGGATGGGCTTGCAGGCCGCAGGTGTTTTGAGAAGGCCACTCGGACGGTTTTTGTAGGTTCACCAAAAGACAAACGCTCGTCACGAACACCGCAGAGGCAATCGAATTCTAGACGGCCGTGCGGGCCGAAACAAGACGCCAGCTTCGAGACGCACCGATTCAAATATTCCGGAACGGCTACTTCACCCCCACTGCGATGGGCAGCTCGGTGAGCTTGCCTTCGATGTTCGCCAAAATGTGCGGGAATTTGGGAGTGAAGCTGATCATGGCATCTTCCCACGCTTCCTCGAGCATGGCCGCTTTAGGATTGCGCCCGCCGAAATTGTATTGGGTCGATGTACCGCCCGAGCCAGTGCTGATGTAGTACTTGCTGCGGGTGCGACCGAACGTGCCACCGAACGAAGTCAGGCCCACGATTGTGCCGTCCGGGGAGATGAGTCGGGCACTTCCATTGGCGGATGGCACAGAAACTTCCGACCCGACCGCAAACGTAATTTTGTCGCCAGTGTCGATTGAGCTCCCATTGATTTCCACTGTCCAACCACCGTCGCCGATGGCAAAACCTTCGCTGCGGAGCGCGGCCTCATATCTCCCCTTCACGACGGTGTTCCGGTCGTCATTGCCCATGTTCGCCGTGACTTTGACCTTGGTGCCGGGTCGGAACACAATATCGGCAGGTTTGATTGTCGGTGGGTTCACCATGTCTGCCGGGATTCGTTTACTTGTCAGCATCGTTGCGGAACGTCCAGTACCTACGTTCTGTCTACCCGCAACCGGGAACCAGAGACGATCCCCGAAGTAAGCCATCGGGAATGTGTCGGCATCCGTGGGCAAGGTGAGTGTCAGGGTGGTGGTGTTGCAATCGTGATCGAGAATATCGTTGCCGATGAGCCATTGTTTGGGGTTCCATTCGTGGATCACGGTGCCGGGTCGCATTTTGCAAACTCCGTAGGCCGTGTTGGCCCCACCTTGTTCGCCGGTTCGCAGATCCCACGTGACGTATTCGAACTGCGCCGGTGCCCCCGATTGGGCATTGGCAGCGGACTTTGATCGAGCAGCGAAGAACCGTTGACCGTCTTGCGAGATCCCGAGCGCGGGCCAGTCTCCGGCAGAGCTAGGCGGAGCCACGCGACCGAGCAACTTGCCGGATTCGGTTTCGATAAAGTCGATTTGTTTGTCGGCGACACAGGCGATCCATTTCCGCGTCGGCGCCAAGAATACGCTGGTATACGTGCTGTTGGTGCGGAACAGGGCCTTGGCTTTGGGGCCCTCCCAGCCGGTGAGTTTGCCATCGGCCAGCGTCAACAAACGGTCGCCTTTGGCCCAGGCGAGCCAGGAGACTTCCGCTCCACTCTCTGCGACGGGGAATCCGGTGAGCCGTTTTCCGGCGTCGTCCCAGATGTCGATGCGTCCGAGGTTTTTCGGATCGCGGAGTGCGACCTTATCGCACGCCGCCGTCTGATCGACTTTCAACCAACCCAATCCAAATTGGGTGGGAACATCGCCTGGTTCGAGTGCGCATGGCCACAATTCGATGGGCTTCCCTTGGTCACCGCTGGCAGTAATCTTTTTCCAATTCATCGAGTATCGCAGGCGCGGCACGGTTTCTTTTTGTAAGCCGATGGCTGACCAAGCCACGGCATCGGCACGAGGGTAAAGGTATTCACTGCCAGAATTGGGAGTGGTAGGAGACGACGTGTACGCATCGTCCGCCCGTTTCGGCACGGCTTCCACCGGCACACTCCAAACCGGTTTGTCAATCGAGACGAGTTGGAGATCCTTGGTGTCGGGCGTCGTGGTCGGCGGCCGTTCTCCCAGGAGTCGACGCAGTTCGGCGTGGCCCGCCTCGAGCTTGGCTGGATCGAACTTGGTGACCTTCAACTGAAAGGTTTCGGCATCGTGGATGATGATCCGTTCGGCGTCGAGCCACCCGATCAGGCGTTTGTGGATGGTGCCGTACTGAGCACCGAAACGGATGTCGTACAAGTTGAGGTTCTGAATCACCGATTCGGCATCCGGCCCGGCACTGAGTTTGCCGCCGTCAAAATTCAGATTCGCCGTTCCTTCGACTTTGCGCAATTCGCGGCCATCGGTCATCGAAAAAGTCGTCCACTGGAACGGGATCGTTTCACTGGCAGCCACCGGGCGACCGTCCGACGACAACGTGGAGATCACCAATAACTCTTTGCCGTCGGCGGAGAACACACAGCGTCCGACTTGGCCCGATACCTCCACGATTCCGGCCGAAGTGTTCGTGGTCGTATCAAACACTTCCACGTGTCGTTCGCAGCAGTACGCCATGTAGGAACGATTCGGACTGACTGCGACGTGACCGCCCGTCCGCCCTTGCCGGCGACTCAGGGGAACGGATCGCACGACGGGGATTTCGGGTTTCAAATCGGCGACCATGACGCTCCAACCGTTTGGCCCACTCATACCCATGTACAGTAGATCAGGATTTTTGCCGAAGTCACGCCACATCATGCCGGGGTAGACGGGGAGCTTCCGCAACGTTTTGAGACCTTCGATTTCGACAATTGCAATTTCAGCGGTGTTCGGAGTATTCTTTGGCGAGCCTAGCGGCGGTGGCACGGCCAAAACAGCCGCGACACGTTTACCATCAACGCTCACGGGAAAAGTTCCGTAATTCATTGGGAGATCCCCAACCACTTTGCCGCTGTGGATATCTCGAATCCTCGGAGTCATGCCTAACTGACCGGTCTCACCGGTGAGATGGACAATGTGCCGTCCCCCAAAATGGGATTGATCAATCTGTTGGTACGTCTTTTCAAGGCCGATGAAGCCAGACGCTGGGAAATCTGTGGAGGCCGGGGGGTCGATCTTCGCGAGCCACGGCACTGGAAGCGGGCCTTGCGGAATGGGTGTTGAGACGACAACAGACGGGTCAGATCCGTTTTTGTTTAGTCGGAGCAGCATCGGGCAGGACACTGTAAATGAGGTAGCCAATTCCCAACAGGAAGATCGAAACGCCCCCGAGGAGAATCAAAAGTGTCGGCCCACGCATGCCGGACGCAATCTTCTTTTTCTTTTTCTTCTTTTTCTTGGCCAACACCGGTTGTGACTCAGCTTCCGTGGGGGCAACTCTTGCTTTGCGCTTCAGCGTGACTCCGCATTTGGCGCAGTTGACGCTGTCAACATCTGTGGGGAACGTGACGGCTGATTGACACTTGGGGCACACGATGGATCGGGCCATGCTCGTTCCTAAATTTTTGGCGATGACTGATTTTGAGGAAGTGTAGTCCCACCGCGTGTTGGATGCGAGGGGGATTTTGGAGAGAAATCGGAGTGGAAAAAATGAAACGGGCCGACCTAAAAAGGTCGGCCCGTCGTTGAATTGCTTGATCAGGTTCGACAGTTAGTAGCGGCGACCACCGCCACCGCCTCCACCGCCTCCTCCGCCACCATAACCACCGCCGCCTCCGCCACTGCTACCACCACCGTAGCCGCCTCCACCACCACCGCCCCCGCGAGGGCGTTCTTCACGCGGCTTGGCCTCGTTCACCGTGAGGCGACGGCCTTGGTATTCGGCGTTGTTGACGGCTTGAATTGCCGCTTCGGCCCCGCTGGCCATTTCGACGAATGCGAATCCGCGGGAGCGACCCGTGTCTCGATCCATCACAATTTGGGCACTGGTCACAGGGCCATGAGCCCCGAACAGTGCCTGGAGGTCTTCGGATGTCGTTCCGAAGGCCAAGTTCCCCACATACAACTTCTTGCTCACGAAGCACCTTCTGCGACCGGATGCCGGCCGCACCTAGAACCATGAACCGATCGGCAAGTTGCCCTTCGGTCAGACAAAACAAACACGGAAGCAAGCATGCGGCTCGTCGCCGGACTGGGAAAGGATCAAACAAGATCGGGGTGGCGTGTGAGACAGGAAATTAACCCGGCAACGGCACCAAGATGTGTAAGAGCGAAAACAGTCACGTTCGTCGTCTCGGGCGGAACATCTCCACCCATGAGCGAAGCATATGCGAGCCTCGAAGTAATTACCAGTGCAAAACCCAAAAGAATTCCATAAAATTTGAAAGTTCAATGATTCCGCAGACTGAGACCATCCGACGCCATGCCCGCCGTGACCAACATTGCCGCCTACCGCTTCGCGCACTTGCAAGAGTTGGTGACGCTCCGTGAGCGTTTGATTTCGCAGTGCCGCGAGTGGAAACTTCTCGGGACGATCTTGCTGAGCCAGGAAGGGATCAACCTCTTTGTAGCCGGGGCCAAGCCGGAAATCGAGCGGCTGCTCGCGGAACTCCGATTGGTGCCAGGGCTGAACGGGTTGGATCCGAAATTCAGCGAGAGTGACGAGCAGCCATTCACACGAATGCTGGTGAAGATCAAGAACGAGATCATCGCATTTGGGGTCGAAGGGATCGACCCGGCCGAGCGGCCGTCACCCAAACTTTCGCCGCGCGAGTTGAAACAATGGCTCGACGAAGGTCGGCCAATCACGCTGCTCGATACCCGTAACAATTTCGAAGTGAAACTCGGCACTTTTCAAAACGCCGTGGCAATTGGCATCGACCATTTCCGGGACTTTCCGAAGGGTGCCGAGAAGCTGCCCGCGGCGCTGAAGACGCAACCGATTGTGATGTTCTGCACGGGTGGCATCCGCTGCGAAAAGGCCGGGCCGTATTTGCAACGCGAGGGGTTCGAGCAAGTGTTTCAGCTCGACGGCGGCATTTTGAAGTATTTCGAAGAATGTGGGGGAGAGCATTACAACGGGGACTGTTTCATATTCGACAAGCGCGTTGGCCTCGAATCGAATCTGGGAGAATCACCGCACACACTTTGCTTCGTTTGCCAAGCCGCACTCACGGCCGAACAGCTGCTCGACCCGCGTTTTGTCGAATGTGTGTCGTGCCACCATTGTTACCGATCCCGCGAAGAGATTCGGGCCGTAGAACTCGCACAACATCGGGCCTTGCTGCTGCGTG
This sequence comes from Fimbriiglobus sp., assembly GCA_025351325.1. Taxonomy (GTDB): domain Bacteria; phylum Planctomycetota; class Planctomycetia; order Gemmatales; family Gemmataceae; genus JALHQU01. The sequence goes on along the minus strand of JANXWE010000243.1, from coordinate 30,322 downwards.
TCACGACGCCCTTACCGGGAAGTGTGCCCGGCGAGAACTTCCGCCCGTTGCAAGTGCCGGCTGATCACGCTGGCCGCACACTGCGCGGATTTTTACAGGAGATTCTCGGGGAGACCGAGTTCGACTGGGTCAGCGAATATGCTCTCGGGAATGTTCTCGATGCCGGGCACCAGCCATCATCGGCTGATCGAATCGTCGAGGCGGGTGAGCGTTGGTATCACCGCCGACCGTTGCCGCTGGAACCTGACGTCAATGCGCATATTCGGATCTTGTACGAGGACGAAGCGATCATCGTCGTCGACAAGCCGGCGCCGCTGCCGACGACTCCTGAAGGCCTGTTCAACCGGAATACCTTGCAAGAAATTTTACGGGTCGTGTACGCACCGCAAAAGCCCCGTCCGGCATTTCGACTATCAGCGGATTGCACCGGGTTGGTGGTGTTTGGCCGCAAAGCCGAGTTTGCCCAACTGATTCAATCGCAGATAGAAAGCGGTGAGGCGGAGCAAGTTTTCCAGACCCGAAACGAGGCACTCTCGGGTTCAAAGCACTCCCAAAGCTTGGCCTTCACCCATCCGCTGAGCGGTGAACGTGTCCGCTTTGAGGTGACGATTGCCGAATCTGACGAAAAATAAATCTGCGATTGACAAATTTCCCCTCGACTCGCTAGTGACAAATCGCTTAAAGTGTTGTTGTGGTGTACAGTAACTTTTCATAATCCGGAGTAATTGACATGTTCGCAAAAGTGATCGTTGGGGTTGTGGCGGCCATTGCAGTCGCAGGAGCCGGAATTTACATCGCCATGCCCGATTCCAGTTCGCCGTGCTGCTCGCAGACACGTGGTGCCGCGTCTGAAAGTGCCACGGAATGCCGCAGTTGTTGCGGTGCCCAAGCAGCGACCTGCTCCGCAGACGAGCCGAATGAGTGCCTCGCCGCCTGCACCGGTCCGATCTCGTTGATTTCGACGACACCTGCGAAACCAGCCGGTCGTACTTGCTGTTCCGAAGAGTAAATCCCCGTGCCACGGTTCGTCGTCCTGGAACACGATTGGCCCGGGCCCCATCTGGATCTGTTTCTGGAAGCCGGTGCTGTCCTCCAAGCTTGGAGGCTACCGGCGCACTTTTCTCCCGAAACGCCGTCGATTATTTACCCCAATTCTCCCCATCGCCGACATTACCTCGATTACGAGGGCGTCGTATCGGGTGCTCGTGGGAGTGTGAAACGCTGGGACTGCGGCGAATACGAATGGTGTGAGCATCTCCGAACTGCATACTTTTCCGGTCGAAAACTGGTCGGCTTGTTTGCTTGGCAACAGGACACCCTCGGAAACTGGACGTTTCAGCGAGCTACTTAGCGAGTGGTGGCTGGCCCGATGACCCGGTGTGACGGCCGCCGATGGAAATGGTCGAATCGCCGATACGGAAGTTCGTGATCTGGGTTTCCGGGCGGCTTTGGTTGGAATAAAGCCTGCAAATCGCCACCGGATTAGTGCCATTTCGGTACCAATTCACATCGGCATTCTGCCGACGTGCAGCCGTCGAGATTTCGTCCAAGATCCAGTTCTTGGGGAGTGGCAGTGCCCCGGCTCGAAAGCCGACGATTTCCAACGCCATGAGATTCGACTGATCCTTGACGAGCCACAACCGAACTTCGACTTCGACGACGGTGCTGAAAAATCCGCTTCCTTTGCGGATGGCGATCCGAAGCCGATCATCCTCGATGGCGACCCGTTGATCGGGCAAGTCGCGTAGGATCGCCTCCGAGGCAAGGTTATTTTCACGCTCGCGGAAGAACGCGTTGAGATCCTCAGCTGGAAAGCTCGCCCCCCAGTCCCCTTTTTGACTCGAACGCATATCGTCTTGCAGTTCGTTCAACCGTGTGACGACTTTCCCCGCCTGTGCGGAATCCTCCGCGCGGGTGATGTTGGCATTCTCTCGAACGTAGAACTCAGGCTCTTGTTTCAGTAGTAAACCGACGATTCCAAGCAAGACGACGAACAGCGTCACCATCAGCAGAACGGCTCTTAGAAATAATCGCCGACGCATAATAAGCCCAAACGACTGGTCGTAGCGGATGAATCGTCTGTAACTAGTGTAGCGATCGGCGTCAATTGCGAGCCGGGGTTTCGCACGGCGACTTCCGGGATTTGTTCGCAAACGTTCGCCGGCTCGGTTACGTTGAAGTCTCAAACAGGGTTTTCGTTCGCAGGGGAATCGATCGATGCACCAGTTCAAAACGATGCGGTTAGGCCTTGCAGTTCTGGCCGGTGGCGTCATCCTCGGCACAGGCACGCGGTGCGCCTTTGCTCAAGCTCCGGCTTCTAACGATCTGATCGAACGGGCCAGAGCGCTCCAGCGTTCCAATGAGCAGCAAGCCGCGTCGGCTGTCAAAACAGCCATCGACGATGCCACGAAAGTCAGTGCGTCCCAGGCCGCGCAGAATCTCAAACTGGTCAAGCTCAACCTCGACTTGCGCAGCGACCTTTCGGCGTCGAAGCGGGACGAATTGAGCACGCTCGTCAGCACGGCGATCCTGAAATACGACAAAACTTCGGCTGCTGCACCGCTCGATCCGAAAATTGCGATCAAAAAAGACGAAAATAAGAAAGCCTTGGCATTGGCCGCACAAGAAGCAAAAGAAATCCATGATGCCGTTCAAGGGATCGCGAAAGATTTCGAAGCGAAGAAGGCGAAAGAGGCTCAGCTAAAGATTGCCCAGATCACTCTGAAATACCCGAACAACCCGTCCGTGTTCGCCCTCAAATCGCAGGGTGGAACCGCGTTGGCCCTCGAAGAATCAAAGTATTTGTCTGATGAGCAGGGGCGTCGGTTCCTAGTTATGCAAAACGATATCGCCATTTCCGCGATGCCAGTCATCGGCGATATCGAGTACCCGAAGGGCTGGAAAGAAAAGATGGATCGTCGGCGGCGACTTGAACTGCCGCTGGTCGGCCCCGAGGAAAAAAAGATTCTCGAAGCGCTGGAAAAGCCGATCAACGGTGGCATCAAGAGCGCGCCGTTCGAAGAGTCGCTGCAGAGCCTTTCGACTATGATCGACACGAAAATCTACCTCGACAAAACTTCGTTGGATGACTTGGCCATCGACCTCCGCAAGCCGGTGGATGTGCCCGGCAACGTGAGCGTTCGCACCGGATTGCGGGCGATGCTCCAATCGCAAGGATTGACCTTTATCATTAAGGACAAAGTCTTGCAGGTGGTGTCAGTGGCAAAAGCCAAGGAAAATATGGTGACACGCTCCTACGAAATCCGCGACTTGGTCCAAGTCGGTGGGCCATTCAACGGTGCCGTGACTTGGGGGCCGTACCTCGACTTCGAGCAGACCCAGGCGAACGCCCAAATGATGATCGAGGCGATCAGCGGTTCCATCGACCCGATGATTTGGAAGAATAAAAGCGGCCCCGCGACGATCACCTTCCACTATCCCAGTATGTCGATTATCGTGCGGGCACCGTCCGAAGTCCATTCCGATCTCAGCAAGAGCTTGCGAGGCCGTTAAACCCGGCTGAAACTCGGCTCGGTTTCCGTTACCAATGCCGGTTCTCCCGTCGTCACCCGCGCGGTGACGACGGTCGAAATCGGATTTTTCGACTCCGCGACAAATCGTCCCAATCGGCTCAGCCCCTCACGCAGGCGGCCTTCTTCGACGGCATAGCTGATGCGAACAAAACTCGCTCCCGAGGGGCCATACGCACACCCCGGCCCCACTAGCACTCGATGATCGCGCAGCAACTTTTGCGCGAATGTGCGGCCGTCAATTCCAAGACTTGCTACCGACACCCACATCGTGACGCCGGCGGCCGGCCACGTCGGCTCCAACCCCAAGCCTTTGAGGCGATCAAAAGTGTATTGCCGGCGGTCACGGACTTGCTGGAGCATCGGTGCAAACGCGGCACGATCCCGTTTCAGCACCGTTGCGGCAGCGTGTTGGCAGATCGGCGAAACAGTCGGCGCATTCAAGTTTGCACAGAGTGCCGCCGTGCGGACGAGCTGCCGGTGCCCACTGAGCCAGCCGACTCGAAGGGAGCCTAAGCCGTAGCCGGCGGTCATGGAATTGATCGAAATCGTCCGCGATTCCATGCCCGGAAGTGTGGACAATTTCGGCGGTGCCGGATCGAACTGGAACCGAGCGAACGATTCATCGACACAGACCAAGACGTCGTTCCGGTTGGCGAGCCAAGCGATTTCTTCCAAGTCTTCGGTCGAGAATCGTCCGCCGGTGGGGTTGGCAGGTTGGGCCAAGACGAGCAGCATCGCACCGCGCATCGCTTTGGTGAGTCCGGCGCTCAGAAATCGTGCGCGGCCGTCTTCGCTCCAAGTGGGCACCCAGCGAAGTGCCGCACGACGCGATTTGGCTCCGAGGTGGAAGAGGGGCGAACAGGGGTCGAACAGCACCACACGGTCGCCGGGATTCACGAACGCATCGAGTACCGATGCGTACGCTCCGCGGGCACCATGCGTGATCAGAATCTGCTCGAGCGGGTCGACGGTGCGCCCATCGCGGCGTTCGTGTTCCGCGATGATTTTTCGCAGCTCCTCGGTACCGAAGGCATCTTCGGTCGTTGCGTCTCGGGACGGCCGGAGCATCGGCGGGAGTTCGAATTCCGGTGCGGCGAGGTTCAGGTTCACCAAATCGGAACCGGACGACTGCGGAGCGGTCGCGGGATCGAGAAGTTCATTCAGCGGAGCCGCCAGGACGCGATCCGACACATAGCGGGCAAAGCGTGGCTCACCGCCGGTGAGGCGCTTGGCGAGGGGCGTGAATCGGGCGATTCCCGTCCGGATACAGGCTTTCTTGAGCCAAAAGGGAAGTGCCAAGCCGGGCCTCCTTGCCAGCGATACCGAACGCGATGAAGTTTTCCATATTGTGTCCGATTTTGGCACAGCTTGTAAAGTGCGACTTCGCGAATGCACGAACGAATAGAATTCTCACTGACCCATCCCTGTGAGACCGTCCGCCATGAAGCGAATCCGGATCGGCAACGGCTGCGGCTTCTGGGGCGATAATCTCGATGCCCCCATCCGCTTGGCTCAGCAAGGCAGGCTCGACTATTTGACGCTCGAATATTTGGCCGAATTGACGATGTCGATTTTAGCCCTGCTTCGTCAACGCAATCCCGACGCCGGCTATGCCACCGACTTTTTGGATGTGCTCACGCGACTCGTCCCGACGCTCGAGTCGCAACCCAACTTAAAAATCATCACGAATGCCGGGGGGATGAATCCGCGTGCTTGTGCGCTCGCGGCTCGAAAGATCGTTCCGAATGCCCGCATCGGCATCGTGTGTGGTGACGACTTGATGCCAAACCTTGATGAATTGCTTGCTGGGGGGCACCCGCTGAATCACCTCGACAGCGGGGCACCGTTGGCCAGTTTGCGACAGCGGGTTGTCAGTGCGAACGCGTACCTCGGTTCCGCGCCGATCGCGGAGGCGTTGGGTCTCGGAACAAACATCGTGATCACCGGCCGCGTCGCCGATGCTTGTCTCACGGTCGGGCCTTGTTTACACGAGTTCGGTTGGCCCCAAAACGACTGGAATCGACTCTGCGCCGGTACCGTGGCCGGGCACCTCATCGAATGCGGTGCCCAGGCGACCGGTGGACTTTGGATGAACGCCGACGCTTCGACGCACCTCGAAACGGTCGGCTACCCCATCGCCGAGATTGCCGACGACGGGAGTTTCACTTTGACCAAACCGCCGGGAAGTGGCGGCCGTGTGAATTTGGAAACGGTAGCCGAGCAACTCTTGTACGAAGTGGCCGACCCGGCACGCTACTTCACCCCCGATGTCGTCGCCGATTTTACGACGCCCACGTTCGCGCAGACCGCAGAAAACGTCGTCGAATGTCATGGTTCGAAGGGAAGGCCGGCCACGGATACCTACAAAGTTTCCGTGGCCTACCGAGATGGGTTTGCGGCCTCGGGGATGCTCGTGATCCCCGGGCCGAAGGCGGCGAGCAAAGCACGACGGAGCGGCGAAATCTTGCTCGAACGACTCCGATTAACAGGTTGTACTTTCGAGCATTCCAACATCGAAGCCCTCGGCAGCGGGGACTGCGTACCGGGAGTGCTCGGCAGATTCGATCCACCCGAAGCGGTGCTCCGGGTGAGCGTGCGAGACCCCGACAAAAAAAAGGTGGAGCGCTTCACCAAAGAGTTCGCCCCGCTGGTCACCTCCGGGTTCGCCGGCACGACGGGCTACACCACCGGCCGGCCGGTGGTGCGCGAGGTGTTCGCCTACTGGCCGGCGTTGATCGCGAAAAGTGCGGTGCACCCCGTGGTGGAGCTGTTGTGTTGAACTGACTTACCGCAACGCGATTGTGTGTTGGCTCAGTCGTTCGTACCCCGTCGCCGTGATCGCGTAATTGTGTTCGATGCGGATACCGCCCACCCCGTCGACATAGAGTCCCGGTTCGAGAGTCACCACATCCCCAGCAACCAAGGTTTCGGTGGAATGCCGGACGAAGAACGGGGCTTCCGGATGCGAGAGGCCCAAGCCATGGCCCGCATGATGGGGGAACTTGTCGGCGACATCGGCCTTTTCAAACACACCGCGCACGGCATCGTAAACAGTTTGGCAGGCAGCCCCGGCCTTCAATTCGGCTTCGCCGGCCGTCATCGATTGCACGCACCAATCGAACAGTTGCTGTTGTTCGGGAGTTGGTTCCGCCCCGACCACGAGCGTGTTGGTGAAGTCGCTGCGGTACCCTTGGATGACCACCGAAAAATCGAGGATCAGGGTTTCGCCGGGTTGTATCACGTGATTTGTAGCCATGCCACCACGTTTGGCGGAGCCGGGCGACACCGCGAAATCCCCGTAGACGATCATCGGGTGACCAGCCGCTTTGGTGCATGCCGCGAGGATACCTGCGTAAACGTCGAGTTCGGTCATTCCCGGTTGCACGTTGGCCCGCGCCCAGGCTTGGCCAATTTCCGTGACCCGCATGCAATGCCGGAGTAAAGCGAGTTCGTCCGCATCTTTTGTCCGCCGCATCTCCACGATGATCGTGTCGATACCAACAGTCGGGGTCATTTGAACCCTTCGGCTCCCCTGCCCCGGCGTTAAGCCGTCGTACCACTTCGAAATTTGCTTCTCGTCGGCGAAGGCCGCGTACACCGACTTCGGGGAACGGGAATCGTACTGCAACGTTGTGCGACCATCGGGCTGAATCAGCAGCGCGCCGCCGAAGTCGGCCCCCAGACTGAACGGATCCCAATAGGCATTGGCGAAGTAACGCAAATGGATGGGGTCGGTCAGTAAAATGATTGCAGTTGGTTTCATCCGCTCCAGTAAGCGGGCGACACGTCCGCGACATCCTTCGTCCGTCAACATGGTCAGTCTCCGAGGGTGATGCCGCCCCCACCTTTTTGTTCGCTCTTGAAGATCATATCTGTCGCCAAGCAGGCTGCCAGAACCAACATTTTTGCGATCGGCTGTTCTTTCAAATCGTCGGCCACGTCGACCATGTACGAATCGGCGGAGGTGAACAGCTCTTTCATCATCCCGCCCCACTCTTTGCTCACTTTGCCGAGTTCGACTTTGTGATCGGGCGTCAGCACGCGGTACTTGAACCCGGTGAAGTTGCCTTTCACATCGGCGAAATGCTTGTCGTCTTTGTCGTAGACGTGGAAGCCGCCGCTGAACGAGAAGAGCTTGCTTTTGAAGTAGCCGACCAAGTCGCCGTTGCTGTCGATCACTTCGACGCGGGATCTGAAGAAGTAGGCCCCGCGGCGGATCGTGAAGACGAGTGCTTGGTCGTCGAATTCGCGGACTTCGATCTTGGTCGACATGAATTTCGCGTCGATCACCCAGCGCAGTGCTTTGACGAGGCCGCTGATGTTCTCTTCGGCGGTGCCGATTTGTTTTTTCGTTTCCGGATCGAAGATGTCGTAGGTCTTGTGGTTCTTGAGGAACTTGACCTGTTCTTTTACGGCGAATTTGTCGGCGCTCAGCATGGACGATCCTCGGAAGATTTCGAAGCGGGCGTGTCGGAAGTTTACTCGTTCCCAGAGGCAATGACACGGAAGAATCCTAGAATATCACCTTTACACGATGGCCCGCCGTCACCGGACGAGACGATCATGCCCGCAGACCGTTCCGATCATTTATTAGTCCGTGCGGCCCGTGGGGAACGCGTCGAACGCGCTCCGGTCTGGGCCATGCGGCAAGCCGGTCGCTGGGATCCCGAATTTCGCCGCGTCCGCGATGGGGCCGAGTTTTTCGCCTTTTCTGCTGATGTCGAGAAGTCGGCCCAGGCGTCGCTCTGCCCGCGCCGCTTCGGAGTCGATGCGATTATCCTCTTTTACGACATCACCACGTTGCCACTGGCGATGGGTTTGCCGTTCGAACTCAAGCCCGGCCTCGGGCCACAGCCGGATCGACCGATCCATAGCATGGCGGAACTGACGCGGTTAAACCCGGAGCCGACGCCGGAGAGCTACGATCACATCCGCAAACTGCTGAAGCGCGTCAAGGAACTGCTCGCGGGCGATTTGCCCGTCATCGTCTTTGCCGGTTCGCCGTTTACGGTGGCCACGTACTGCATTGGCACGGGTAAAAATATGGACGCGACGCGCCGGTTCGCCGCCGATCAACCGGTGGTGTGGGACGGGTTGCTCGAACGTCTCTCGAATGCAACCGTCGGGTTCCTGCGCACCCTGGTGAACGAAGGGGCCGACGTCTATCAGCTATTCGATTCGTGGGCCGGGTTGCTGACGCCCCCCGAGTACGCCCGCTGGGCCCAGCCGCATCACTCGCACATTTTGCAGGCCGTGACCGGCGTGCCACGCATCTTGTTCGTGAAGGAGTGCCCGTACTTGGATTCGATGGCGCAGTCGGGCGCCGATGTCATCAGCCTCGGGTTGCAGCACGACCTCGCCGAGGCGCAAGCGCAGTATCCACATCTCGTGTTTCAAGGAAATGTCTCGGAAGAAGTCATGCGGCTGGGTACACCGAAAGACGTGACCGAGGCGACGCGGGCTTGCTTGCGGGCCACCGGCGGTCAACGGCACATTGTGAACCTCAACCACGGCGTCGGGAAAGAAACGCCCGTGGAGAATTTCGAGGCGTACATTCGCGCCGTGAAAGAGGTATGATTTCTTCATAACCCGATTGGCCCCGAAGTGGAACACCACCGTGCGCGTCCTGTTCTGTTTGCTAGTCATCGTCGTGGCGAACCCGATCCAAGGGGCGGAGCCAACACGCGGCTCGGCGAAAACAGTCGAAGAGCAAATGCAAAAGGTGATCGAGGACGCTTCGCCGTCTGTGGTGGCCATCGTGGTCAGCCATCAGCGGTACCCCGGTGCTAAGCTCGATCCGAAAGCGCCGGGCAAGCTCGGAAGTTATGAGATTAAAGAGCCACCGTTTCAGCGATTCGGGCCAGCCTTGCCTCCGCCGACGGACAAACTCGATTTGAGTAAACCGGAAAATGTCGCGGACAACACTTTCGGTTCGGGCTTGATTGTCGACGTGTCGAAAGGACTTATCCTCACTACGCAGCACCTCATCGACGGGGCCACGAAGATTTTTGTCCGCTGCTCCAACGGCGAAGGATGCTACGCCGACATCCACGCGTCCGACACCCGCAGCGATCTCGCGGTGCTGCGATTGCTTCAAACACCGTCTGGCATGATCGAAGCGAAAATCGCAGCGGTTCAGTTGGTCGATTCACCCGACGGCAAAAAAGCGAACCTCAAGCGCGGCTCCTGGGTGATCGCGCTGGGGCACCCCTTGGCAACCGGGTTCCTCGATGGGATGCCGAGTGCATCGTGGGGAATTCTCAGCAACGTCCGCAGGCGTTCCGGCGTCGCACCGCAGCGCGAGGAACTCCGAACTAAGCCCCTGCACACCTACGGTAGTTTGCTCCAGACCGATGCCCGATTGACACTCGGTTCGAGCGGATCGATACTGCTCAATCTCGATGGGGACGCCATCGGACTGGGCTCGGCAGTCGCCGCCGTGCAAGGCTCGGAAGCGAGCGGGGGTTACGCGATCCCCTTCGACGCCAACTACCGCCGGATTGTCAACGTCCTCAAGAACGGACTCGAAGTCGATTACGGATTTCTCGGCGTTGCCCCGCGGTCGGTATTTGGCGGCGGTGTCGAAGTTTACAGCATCACCCCGGGTTGCCCGGCCTCCGACAGTGGAATCCGCGTCGGCGACGTGCTGAAGTCCATCGACGGCAACGTTTTGAAGGATACCGACGATCTGCTCCTCTACGTCGGGGCGGCGCTGGCCGGAACCGATGTGACCATTGAGTTTCGGCAGAACGGCAAGCCGATGAAAGCGGTGGTGACCTTGGCGAAGATGGCCAACCCACTCGCTTCGATGGCGTCGAATCCCGGGCCGAATGTGTTCGGCTTACGAGCCGACTATTCCAGCCTCCAGCTCATTGGACTGTTCAACATGCAAAATGCTCCGAGAACCGTTTCACCGGTCGGAGTGTCGATCAAAGATCTCGGAACGGGAAGCATCGCCGAGAAGAAATTTAAGGAGGCGGGGGAAGCGACTGCGGGTTGGATCATCACCCATGTGAACGACACCCCGGTGAGATCGCCCGCTGAATTTTACCGACTGGCCCTGGGCAAAAACCAGGTGAAACTCACGCTCGCCGATCCGGTCGAGGCCGGCAAGACCACGACGATCCAACTGCCTTGAAGCACCCCATGCGCTATGCCATCTGCAACGAAACCTTCGAGGGCTGGGAACACGCCCGCACCTGCGCGTTCGTCGCCGAACTCGGCTACTCCGGACTCGAAATCGCGCCGTTCACGCTGGCCCCATTGATCACCGATGTGTCGGCAACACGCCGACGCGAATTGCGAACGCAAGCCGAGGTGGCCGGTGTGCAAATCCTCGGGTTGCACTGGTTGCTCGCCAAGACCACCGGCTTCCAACTCACTAGCCCGGATGAAGCCGTGCGGAAGCATACAACGAACTACCTCAGTGAACTCGCCCGCGCCGCTGCCGACTTCGGCGGCGACATTCTCGTGCTCGGCTCCCCAGCCCAACGCAAGATTCCCAACGGTTTCAGCTATCAGCAGGCGGAAGATTTCGCGGTGCAATGCTTGGCAGATCTGCTACCCGTCCTCGAACAGACCGGTGTGAAGCTCTGCCTCGAACCACTGACACGGAAAGAAACGGACTTCTTGATCACGGCCGCCGATGCCGTGCGAATCATCGACCGACTGGCACACCCGAATGTAAAATTGCATTTGGATGTGAAGGCCATGGCGGCCGAAACTGAGCCGCGACCTACGGTGATCGCGGCCAACGCCAGCCACACGTATCACTTCCACGCCAACGACGAAAATTTACGCGGCCCAGGCTTTGGCACCATCGACTTCAAACCGATCCTGAAAGCACTGCACGATACGAATTACCACGGTTGGGTCTCGGTCGAAGTCTTCGACTATTCCCCCGATCCCGAAACGATTGCCAGCGAAAGCATCCGCTACTTGCGAGAATGCGAAGCGGAACCCCAACAAAGATAGCCCATGAAACGTCTCGTCTGCATGCTACTTTTGCTCAGCAGTTCTTCCCTCCAAGCCGCTGAGCCACAACTTGCGGTCGGCTTCGCGGAAGCGGATATCTCACCGACGCTCGGAAAAAAGCCTGTTTACATGGCGGGATTCGGCACGAACCGAACTGCCACGAAGATTCACGACCCCATCATGGCCCGCGCTGTTGTGCTGACCGACGGCACCAAAACGCTGGCGCTCGTCGCGGTCGATCTCGTCGGGTTCTTCCTGCCCCAGGTCGAGAATATCCGCAAAGAATTGAAGGGGGTCGACCATCTGATCGTGTCGAGCACCCACAACCATGAAGGGCCTGACACCGTCGGACTCTGGGGGGCCAGCCCATTTCAAAGCGGCGTCGATGCAGAGTACGTCAAGCGGATCGAGCAGACGGTCATCAAGCTCGTCGGTACGGCGACCAAAGCGATGGTACCCGCGACGGCGAAAATCGGTTCGGCCCACGCCCCGGAACTGATCACCGACAATCGCTTGCCGGTGGTCAAGCACGACGAACTCGTGGCGATCCGGTTCGACGCATTGAACAGCGCAAAATCCGCCAAGCCACTGGGCGTGTTGATCCAGTGGAATTGCCATCCGGAAACGCTCGACGATAAGAACCGCGAGATCACCGCAGATTTTGTTGGTTACGCTGCGAGTCACCTGAAAAAGAAGCATGATTGCCCCGTCGCCTACTTCACTGGAACCGTCGGCGGATTGATGACCAGCCTGAAAGTCCCGTTGAAAAATACCAAGGGCGAAAACCTCAACGATGGCACGTTCGAGAAGGCCGAAGCATTTGGACACGCTCTCGGACAAGTCGCTGAAAAGGCGTTAACAGCGTCCGTAGACGCCACGCTCGTCCCGTTCGATTTGCGAGTGCAAACTATCCTCGTCCCGGTCGAAAACGGACTTTACAAACTCGCCAAGACAGCGGGGGTGCTCAACCGCCCGATGTACGTTTGGACGGACAGTACCACCCCGAAAGATTGGAAAGAAACCGTCGACGTGACCAAACCGGTTGGGGTGAAAACCGAAGTGTCGTACCTCAAACTCGGCGAACTGGACATCGCAGCGGTGCCGGGTGAAATCTACCCGGAACTCGTCCTCGGCAAGGTGCAAGATCCACCCGATGCCGGGGCCGACTTCCCCGATGCGCCCATCGAACCGGCCCTCTACTCCCCTCTCAAGGGGAAGTTCAAAATGATCCTCGGGCTAGCCAACGACGAACTCGGGTACTTCATCCCAAAGAGACAGTGGGACGCCGAAAAACCGTACTGTTACAAGTTGAAAAGCAGCCAGTACGGCGAAGTCAACAGTTGTGGGCCTGACACGGCGATGGTGATTTGCGACACCTTCCGCAAACTCACGGAAGCTCCAAAGAAGTGATCCGCTTCACCAGCATCGTGGCGTAACTGCCGCGCGGCAACTCGAAGCGAAGCGTTAACTTCCGCCTGCCGCGATTCAGATCGTCTGTATCGCCGTTGCAACTCCAGCCGGTCGGGCGGACGCAGGCCAGCCGTTCCCCCTTGGAAAAATAGGGTCTGTCCATCCCTTTGATTTTCATCTGGGCCAGCGTCAACCCCTCCTCGGCCAGCACCTCTTCGAGTTGTGGCAGCCAGGGGGCGTCCGCTTCGGGCTTCAACCGTGCCGAGGGTAGCGGCAAAATCAAGCTTTCCCAATCAGGGCTCGACAGCGTGGGCACTGGTAACGGCCCGCGGTGCAGTTGGATGCTGCCGAGCGATTCGGCGGCGAAGTGCGCTTGGAGCCACTTCGCCAATGTCCGATTCCAAATGTCGCTCTGGTACGCCGACAGGTACAGCCCCTGCAACTCCGGTCGCAGCCGGGCCACGGCTCCTTTGAAGTCGGTCGGGTGGTCCGCGAGATAACAAACAAGGCTTCGAGCATGGCCCCGTTCCAGTTTGGCCCGACAGGCTGGCCAGTCGCCCCAATGGTCGAGCAACGCCTGCTTCTCCTTTTTGGCGGGGGCCTTGTCGAACTCGTATTCCCCGGCGATCGCTTGCTTGAGCGCGTCTTCGAATTGGCCGAGAATCATTTTGCGGGCGACGAACTGACCATCGGGTGTCACCGAGCCGAAGCGCTGGTCGTCGAAGTAATTCGGGTAGCCGGCCCGTTCCACTTCCCCGGCCGAAGTTGCGATCCGGGCTTCGTCGTCCGGGCTGAGGGAACGCACCGCAATCGTGAAACGGTTCGCCTTGATTTCTCGTGAGGAATACGGCTCCGCGACTTGTCCCAAGAACGTCAGGTGGATGCGTTCTTGTTCGAGATCACGGCGTGGCCCGCCGAAAATCGTGATGTATTGCACGGTGGTCGCGTGGCGGTCTTTCATGCCGCCGTAGTTGAGCCGCTGCCAGGGAATGTTCCACCGCCGCCCGATGATTTGAAGGGCGTCCGGTGTCGTCCAGCCAGTCTTGTCCAGCCGGTAGAACGCGAAACTACCGCCGTTACCCGGCCTCACATCGGTCAGTTCTTCGACCAGGAAATCACCGGGACTTTGTTTGAGCTTCATGAAGGTAAGATATTGAAACTACCCGACGGTAAGAACAGTGCCCCGGCCGTGACTCACCGCATGTTCGGACAGAGAAACTCCCAACCGGGAGGTGGGGCCGCAATCACTTTCGGGTCGGCCGGCCGGGGAATAGGACGGGCCTGATTCAGGATCGGCAAGCAATTCACGGTGTTGTCCGGGAGTGGCACCTTGAGCGCCGATTCGGTCATCAAGCTCACAATCGCTTGCACGGTCGCGGGGTGCTTCGGCAAACTGATGTGCCCGATGTTGTTCACCGTCACGGTTTCAGCTGCCTTCAATCGCGGGGCGGCGCGCCAGTGGTGCGACTTCAAAATCACCGCGCGGTAGGGCACGTTCTGCGTCAGGTCGCCCTTCACACCGATGGGATCGATGTAGACCACGGCGTCGAGCGGAATTTGCTCCTGCGTCACTTGGCACGCCAATTCTTGAATTTGATCGGCCGCCGAGCCGTAGCTCACCAATAGGAAGCGGGCGTCCGGATCATCGCGGTGCAGTCGGTGCAATTCTTCGCGGTACCATTCACGGTCGGCCCGCTGGGCGTAATAGATTTTTGGGAAGCCGGCGCAGGTCAACTCGTGTTGGAGTTCCGAGAAGCCGTTGAGTTCGAGAATGTCGGCCCCGTTCATGAAAAATGCGTAGACTTTGGCCCGAGCCGGGGCGAGCACCCGTACCTGTTCCACAGGCTTCAAGCTCTCGGCGAACGCCGTATGCTGGCAGGTGGTACACCCACTGGAAAGGATTGCCCCGAGCAAAAGCAGGCCAAGTGAAAGCGGAATCCGGTTCGACATCGCAATTCTCCAGGGGCCGTCATTTCGGCATACCCCGGAGATCGACCAAACTGCCCCATCGACGCGAGTTTAAGTATTGTCCCGATCTTAACAGTCGTCCGGGTGGCAACGACTTTACCGGTTACGGAAGATGGCGAATCTGGGTAGTTAACACATCACGATTCGGCCCGTCCGCACCGATTCGCACTCTTTGTAACAAAGCATCAACGCATCCCGAGCCAATTGACCACTGAGCCAACCGGGTTCGATGTTGGTTCGCACGCCGTCGATGGCCGCTTGCAATTCGCTCGTGAAGGCGGCTAACGGATCACCGCCGCCGGCGAGTTCGGGTTGGAATGCAACTCCCTTTTTGGGGAACACGGTCAGTGGCAAATTGCCGGCGGAACTGTGCGAGAGCGTCGCTCGTTCCAGGTAGATCTCGAAGCCATGGACGAACGGCCGGCCGGGCATCGCGACTGCACCACTGCTGCATGTGATGGCAGGGCCACCGGGGCCATAAAGGTACGACGTGCTGAGGTAATCCACCGAGCCGTTTTCTTCGCAACCGACGGAAAAGAGCGATTTGGGCACACCTGCCAGAAGTCCGATGAAATGGGTATCGTGGATGTGCAAATCGACCGCTGGGCCACCGGTGGCGCTGACTTCGCCGATCTCGGCCGACCAATCCGGCTTCGCGATCACGCGGGTGAAGTGAGCGCCGAGCAGTTTGCCAAAAGTACCGTTGCGGACGACTTCGGCCGCGTACCGAAACTCCGGAAAGAAGGGGAGCACATGGGCCACCATCAACAATTTGCCGGTTCGGTTCGCCGCGGCCAGCATCTCGTCGGCTTGTTCCGGAAGTAGCGCGATAGCCTTTTCCACAAGGACATGTTTCCCGGCGTTCAGCGCGCGGATCGCCGTGTCCGGGTGGTGCGTCGTGGTGTTGCAGATGTCGATGAGGTCGATACTCGGATCGGCTAGCACCGTGTCGAGCGAATCATATGCAGTGACTCCGGCCAGATCGACTTGCCCCGGTTGCGGCCCAAAATTGCCTCGTGTACCACTCCAATCCCCGGCCAGCTTCTTGGGGTCGCGGCTGCAAATGGCCGTGACTCGGCCACCCGCCAACTTTTGTGAAGCGAGGTAGTGGATGCGACCCATGAACCCGATTCCGACGATGCCGATGCGAACCATGGTGAGGTATCCTCGATTTGCCAATTTTTAGTCATCAATCCAGAGACCCGACTGAACTCGGATGTCTTGAGAGCTATGAGAGTCAGTCCATCCGCCAAGGCAACTCTGTTGTAGTGACCCAATTCTTTAAGAATACCTGAGAGAAAACTGGGTGTACAAATTATCAATCCAGCGCATTCGTTTCATTCGGTGAAGTCCATTCGCTACTCGGTCGATACCGAATACATGATTCGCGCCGTTCTTATCCTGTTGATTTTCTCTGCCGGTTGCGCGACTCCGGCGGCACGGAATTGTGATAGCGTCTCCGCGAACCTGGAACAGCGCACAGGTTACACCGTCGGTTCGGGTAGCGTTTCGTCGCAGTTGATTTTGCCACCGGGGTTGCAACAGGGGCAGCCGCTCTCGGAAGAACAGCTCGTGTTGTTGGCGTTGTGGAACAACCCGGCGTTCCAAGAGCTGCTCGTCGAACTCAAACTGACTCGGGCCGATCTCGTCCAAGCCGGGCTGCTGCCGAATCCGGAAATCGTCTACTACTTCGGTGTCACCGATAAGCCGCTAAAATATCTGGTCGACTTCCCGCTCGAAGCTCTCTGGCTCCGGCCGATCCGTGTCCGCGCTGCTGAAAAGGAAAATGCCCGCGCCGCCGAACGGCTCACGCAAGCCGCACTCGACTTGATCCGCGACACTCGGACGGCGTTCGTCGATTTACAACTCGCCAAAGAACGCGTTTCGGTGGCGGAACAATCGCAAGAACTCCGTGGGAACATCGCCAAAGTCGCCGAGAAGCTATTGAAGACCGGCACCGCCAGTGAACAAGAATTGGTGACTGCGAAAATCGACTCGCTCCAAGCCAAACAGGATCGGACGCGGATCGGTTTCGATGTGACCCTGGCCGAAGAACGGTTGAAGAATTTGACGGGCTTGGCCGGAATCGCCGGAGCGTTGCCCGTTCTGCCACCGATCGCGCTTGCCGTCGTGGAACCGGATTTGGAAGCGTTGGTCGACGAAGCGGTGAAGACCCGGCCCGATGCCGTTGCGGCCCAAGTGGCGACCGACGCGGCGGCCGAACGGTTGCGCATCGCCAAGATTGGCTGGGTGCGTGTACTCGGGATTCTCGACGCCACCAGCGGCCGCAATACCGGGCACGAATTCGGCCCGGCGTTCCGCATCACGCTGCCGATCTTCAACCGCAACCAAGGGTTGATTGATCGCGCGGAAGCCGATCTCGAGTTGATGTCGCGGCGCCGGCAGAGCGTCTGCAATCAGATCGTGCTCGACGTTCGGTTGGCCCACACCCGCTACCGGCAGAACACGGCGGAACTGGAGATCCTGCGTCAAACCATCCGGCCCGAAGTCGACGCTTCTATTCGCCGCTCGCAAAAAGCCTATGAAGATGGAAACGTTCCGCTCCTGATCGCACTCGAAGCCAGCCGCCAGTTGATCGATACCCTCGGCCGAGAAGCGTTGCTGAAGGCCGATCAACGCCGGGCTTGGGTGGAGCTAGAACGGAGCGTGGGCCGCCGACTGACTCCTTGAGATGGCTCCATGAATTATCGCAGCGGCGTATTGACGGGTGTGGCCGCCGCCGTGTTCGTCGGCGGATTCGCCTTGGGAATCGTCTGGTTACTCTTCGGTTCGCCCATCGAAGTGTTGAAACTCACACCCCCCAAAACCGAAGCGACCGTTCCCAAGCCGGCCAAGGAAGACCAATTCAACACAGTCATTCTCTCGGCCGACGCCGAGAAGAAACTCGGGCTGGCACGCGGTACCGTCAAACGCGAGAAGATGGGCCGCAACCGCTTCTACGGCGGCGACGTGATGATTCCCCCCGGACAAACGATCATCGTGTCAGCACCGGTCAGCGGTTTGATCAAAGAGCCTTCGACTGAAAAAGCAATTCCCAAAGCCGGGCAGACGGTCGAGTTAGGCCAACCCGTTCTCCAGTTACTCCCACTGCTGACGCCCGAAGGCCGCGCAACGCTGGCTCAGAACAGCGTCGATGCCGAGGGAGTCGAAGAGAAAGCGAAAATCGATCTCGATGGTGCCAAGATCACGTTGGATCGTCTCTCAATGCAACTCGTCGACAAAATCGCTAGCCAAAGGATGGTCGATGATGCCCGCGTGATTTACGATGGCTTGGTGAAGACCCACGATGCCGCCGTGAAACGGGTGAGCCTCTTGAAGCGTGTCATCGGCGAATCCGATTCAGGCACGACAACCCCCATCTTCTTAACCAGTCCCGAAAAAGGCTTTCTGCGAAACCTTTCTGTCGTCGCCGGTCAGCACGTCCCCGCCGGTGCCGTGTTGTTCGAGGTCGTCGATACCCGTGCAGTCTGGGTGCGAGTTCCCGTCTATGTCGGCGATCTCCCTGATCTGGATTTGGCGCAGTCCGCCCGCATTGGCAACCTCTCGCGGCGCTCGAAAGAAGAGCTTCTCGAAGCGAAGCCCGTGGTCGCACCGCCGTCGGCCAATGCCCTGGCGGGTACCGTCGATGTCTTCTACCAACTCGATAACACCAGCACAAAGTACAGCCCCGGCCACCGCGTCGGTGCGACCATTCCCATCCGGGGTGAAGTGGAAAGTTTGACGGTGCCCTCGGCAGCATTGATCCACGACACGCTCGGTGGAACCTGGGTTTATGAACAGACAATCGAACACACCTACGTCCGCCGACGGGTTGTCGTGCAGTATGTTGTGGGCGACAAAGCTGTACTTCAAGACGGGGCACTCAAACCGGCCGCGATCCTCATCACGGGTGGGTCGGTGGAACTGTTCGGTACGGAAACGGGTTATTCAAAGTAGAGCCGTGAGTAGTGGTCAGAAAACGCTGAAGCCAGAAAACTCCACAAAACTCTTTGCTAAATAGCCACTGACCACTGCGAACTGGCCAGTGCTAAGGAACACCGATGCTCTCGTCGCTGATATCCACCTCGGTTCGGTTGCGGGTCGTCGTGCTGGCACTCTGTGCCGTGCTGATGGTCGTCGGGCTGCGCTCGGTTCGCAAGGCCCCGCTTGACGTATTCCCGGAGTTCGCCCCAGCCCAGGTGGAAATCCAAACAGAAGCACCCGGACTCTCGGCGGAAGAGGTCGAAAGCCTCGTGACGATGCCACTGGAAAACGCCCTCAACGGTATTCCGAGTGTCAAGACAGTGCGTTCGAAATCGGTGTTGGGCCTCTCGCAGGTGGTGTTGATTTTGGAAGACGGTGCCGAGCCGGGACGCGTCCGCCAGATGGTGCAAGAACGGGTCGCCGCCGAGACGCCGAAGCTCCCGATCGTCGCCCGCCCACCGGTGATTTTGCAGCCGCTGTCGTCCACCAGCCGGGTGATGAAAATCGGCGTGTCGTCGAAGACGCTGTCGCAGCGCGACCTCACGGTGTTGGCCCTTTGGACAATCCGCCCGAAGCTCATGTCGGTGCCCGGCGTCGCCAACGTCGCCATCTGGGGCCAGCGCGACAAACAGTTCCAAGTGCTCGTCGATCCCGATTACCTCCGTGCCAACAACATCACGCTCGACGCGATTACCAAGGCCACGGCGGACGCAGCCGCGCTCGACGCCGGGGGTGTGGTGGATACGGGGAACCAGCGGATCGCCATCAAACATCTGTCGCCGATCCGCGAACCGAGCGACCTCGCCCGCACCATCGTCGACTTCAAAGGCGGTGCCCCGGTGCGTATCGGCGACATCGCCGACGTCCGTATTGGCTCACCGCCACCGATCGGTGATGCCATCATCAACGATGGCCTTGGCCTGCTGTTGATCGTCGAGAAGCAGCCGCAGGCGAACACGCTGGAACTCACCAAACAGGTGGATGCGGCCATCGAGTCCCTGAAGCCGGGTCTGAAAGACGTTGAGATCGACCCGACCATCTTCCGTCCGGCGACGTTCATCGAGCGGGCCATCGATAACCTCACACGGGCCCTTGGAGTCGGCTGCGGCCTCGTCGTGCTGATTCTGCTGGTGTTCCTGTTCGATTGGCGCACCGCAGTCATCAGCCTCACGGCGATCCCGTTGTCGCTGGTCGCCGCGATCATGGTCTTCGCTTACTCGGGTTCAACGATTAACACGATGGTGCTGGCCGGGTTGGTGATCGCCCTCGGTGAAGTCGTCGACGACGCCATCATCGACGTGGAGAACATTGCCCGCCGATTGCGACAAAATCTCCCCCTCTCCGCTTCGGAGAGGGGGCCGGGGGGTGAGGTCTCCGAAAGAAAATCGGCCTTCCGCATCGTCCTCGAAGCCTCCCTCGAAGTGCGCTCGGCCGTGGTCTATGCCTCGCTGATTGTCGTGTTGGTCTTCATTCCCGTCTTCTTCCTCGACGGTCTTGCGGGAGCGTTCTTCCGACCGCTGGCATTGGCGTACGTCATCGCCATCATGGCCTCGTTGTTCGTGGCCCTCACGGTGACGCCGGCACTGTCGTACATGCTGCTCACGGGCCGAACGCGGAGCCATCGCGAGCCACCGTTGACGGAGTTCCTCAAGAAATTGTACCGCCCATTGCTCCCGGCTTTGATGGCTCGTCCGTACCTCTGCCTCATGTTCCTGTTACTGGCGTTCGGTACGACGGCTGCCGCGACCACGAAGCTCGGCCAAGAGTTCTTGCCGAACTTCCAAGAGACCGATTTCCTAATGCACTTCGTGGAGAAACCGGGCACATCGATCGAGGCGATGAGCCGGGTCACCATCGAAGCCAGTCGGGAGCTGCGCGACTTGAGAGACGACGAAGGCCAGCAGATCGTGCTCAACTTCGGTTCGCACATCGGCCGGGCCGAAGTGGCTGATGAACCGGTCGGTCCGAACTTCACCGAACTCTGGATCAGCATCAACCCGGATACCGATTACAAGAAGGCCATCCAGAAGATCGAAGCCGTGGTCTACGCTTATCCCGGCCTCTACCGTGACGTGCTGACATTCCTGCGCGAACGCATCAAGGAGGTGCTGACGGGTTCGAGCGCCACCATCGTCGTCCGGCTCTTCGGGCCGGATCAAGTCGTGCTCCGGGCCAAGGCCAAGGAGATTGAAGCGCTGATGCAGACCGTGCCGGGCGTGACCAATTTGAAGGTCGAACCGCAGGTGAATGTGGCCCAACTCGAAGTGCGACTGAGGCCCGAAGCGGCCGAGCGCTACGGCGTGACGGCCGGCCATGTTCGCCGCGCATCGACCACCCTGTTGAAGGGTCAGAAGGTCGGCGAGGTGTTCGAAGGGGCGAAGAAATTCGACGTGGTGGTCTGGGGCGTGCCGAGTGTCCGGGCCGACATCGCCGCGGTACGGGCGCTGCCCATCGACTCCCCTTCGGGCACGCAGGTGCGTTTGGGCGACGTCGCCCACGTCGAGATCGTCCCGGCGGCGAACGAGATCAAACGCGAGAACGCCTCGCGCCGACTCGACATCACCTGCAACGTCAAAGACCGCGACCTCGGTTCCGTGGCCCGCGAAGTCGAAGAGAAAGTTCGGGAGGTGCCGTTCGACCGCGAGTACCACCCGGAGTTCCTCGGTGAGTTCAAGGCCCGCCAAGACTCGACCCACAAGCTATATTTGCTCGCTTTGCTGTCGCTCGTCGGCATCGTGCTGCTGCTGTACGTCGATTTCCAATCGTGGCGGCCGACGCTTCTGGTGGCGTTCACGATCCCGTTCGCTCTCATCGGTGGCGTGGTCGCCGTGCTCTGTACGGGGGGCGTACTGTCGCTCGGGTCGCTCGTCGGTTTCGTCACCGTGCTCGGCATTGCCGCCCGCAATGGCATCATGATGGTGAGCCACTTCCGTCACCTCGAAACGGACGAACACGAACCGTTCGGTTTGAAGCTGGTACTGCGAGCCGCCGAGGAACGCCTCTGCCCAATCTTGATGACAGCACTCGCCACCGGGTTGGCGTTGTTACCGCTGGTGGTGGCCGGGAACAAACCGGGCCATGAGATCGAGTATCCGTTGGCCGTGGTGATCTTGGGTGGCCTGGTGACGTCAACATTGTTGAATTTGTTTTTGTTGCCACCGCTCTACGCAAAGTTCGGCCGGCCAGTGGAACCGAGTAGTGGAATTGAATAATCCGCTTCGCAGAGTGGTCTGTAACATAGGTACTCGGCTAGGAATTGTTTGTTACTCTGGAGTCGACGATGAAAGCATTACTGTTGGTCGCCGTGGCGATGGTGTTCGCGAGTGCCGCTTGCAACGCCGAAGACAAACCCAAAGGAGATCCGAAAGTGACCAGCCCACTCGATTTCAAAGTGTCCGGCATCGACGGCAAAGAAGTCGATCTGTCGAAGTACAAAGGCAAAGTCGTACTGTTCGTGAATGTCGCCAGCCAGTGCGGCTACACCAAGCAGTACACCGGCCTGCAAGCGATTTACAAGAAGTACGAAAAAGATGGCTTCGTCATCGTCGGCGTGCCGGCGAATAATTTCGGTTCGCAAGAGCCGGGCACGAACGAAGAGATCGTCGAGTTTTGTAGTTCCAAATATAGCGTGACGTTCCCGATGCTGGCCAAGGTGTCAGTCAAGGGCGACGACAAGTCCCCGCTTTACACTTTCCTGACGTCGAAAGATACGAATCCGAAGTTCGCCGGGGAAATCGGTTGGAACTTTGAGAAGTTTCTCATCAACAAAAAGGGCGAAGTCGTCGGCAAGTTCAAGTCGGGTGTCGCCCCGGATTCGGACGAACTGACCAAAGCGATCAAAGCCGAACTCGACGCCAAGTAACCGACAAAACGCTTGCTTCACACACACAACCCGCGATAAACTCGCGGGTTGTTTCGTTTCCAATTTCATTCGGGAGCTAACCATGAACCTCCGCCGGCTGCCTCCGTTCGTGTCGATTGTGGTTGCGTTGATCGGCGCGGCATTCATCCCCGCGTCCGATCCCGTGCCCGCCGGTACGGAACCGTGCACGACGTTCTCGATTGTTGCCTTCGATCCAGATACCAAGGAACATGGCGTGGCTGTCGCGTCCAAGTTCCTCGCGGTCGGGGCGGTGGTGCCGTGGGCGAAAGCGGATGTCGGTGCCGTGGCGACCCAGAGTTTCGCCAACACCACCTTCGGCCCGAAAGGGTTGGAGCTGCTCGGCGGCGGAAAATCCGCCGAGGCGACGATGAAAGCGTTGATCGCAGGCGACGACGGACGGGACAATCGCCAGGTGGGCATCGTCGACAAAGACGGGAACGGGGAGAGTTACACGGGCAAGAAGTGCCAAGCGTGGGCGGGCGGGAAGACCGGGAAGAATTACAGCTGCCAAGGGAACCTTTTGGCCGGCGAAGCGGTCGTTGCCGATATGGCCAAAGTGTTCGAGGAGTCGAAAGGGCCGCTCGCTTGGCGCCTGATGGCCGCGATGGACGCTGGTGACAAAGCTGGTGGCGATAAACGCGGGAAGCAATCGGCGGCGATCTTCATCGTGAAGCCGAAGGGTGGTTACGCGGGGTTGAATGATCGCTTCGTCGATTTCCGCGTCGACGACCATGAGAAACCGTTGACCGAACTCGCCCGCATCTTGGCCAAACAGATCCGCAAGCCCGAAGAAAAGAAAGACTGATGCACGAACTCTTCGACCACACCGCCGACCTGGGTTTGCGCATCCGGACGGCCGACCTGAACACTCTGTTCGCCGAGGCGGGGGAATGCTTGCTCGCGTCGATGGTCGACGATCCGAAGTCGGTTCTCGCCGTGGAATCGCAAACCGTCGCCGTTGCTGGCACCGACCGCGAATACCTGTTGTTTGACTGGCTCCGCGAATTGCTGACCCGCTCCGACGAAGCGCGGATGCTCTGGTGCCGATTCGATGTGACCGTGACACCTGCCGGATTGACCGCCGCGATTTGGGGTGAACCTTTCGACCCGCTCCGGCATCTGCTCAGTCGAGAAGTGAAGGCGATCACCTACCACGGACTGTTGCTCGAGGAATCGGCCGGCGGGTTCCTCGCCGAAGTGATCGTCGACATTTAGCCGCGAGACGGAGTCGAGCGCGGCTTGCAAACGCCCAATACTTATTGAGGAACTCAGACCGCGCTTGACTCCGTCTCGCGGCTAATTCGAGGTGATCATGGCCAAAGGTATTTTCAACGGGCCGCTCGAACAGGTCGACCCGTGCTGCTATCGGATCCCGAAATCGTACCGACCCGATATGCGCGTCGACGGACTCATCTTCGCCAACGAGCGGTTGATGGAGACGATCCGCCACGATCAATCGCTCGACCAAGTGGCGAACGTGGCCACCCTTCCCGGCATCCAAGTCGGTAGCTTCGCCATGCCGGACATCCACTGGGGCTACGGGTTCTGCATCGGTGGCGTCTGCGCGACCGATCCGTCCGAGGGTGGAGTGATTTCCCCGGGTGGTGTCGGTTACGACATCAACTGCGGCGTGCGTTTGGTGAAGACGAACCTCTTCCTCGACGACGTCAAACCGCACCTGCGTGAACTCATCAAGGCGCTGTTCTACAGCGTCCCCGCCGGGGTCGGTCGCAGCGGGAAGTACAAGTTCGATCCGAAAGAGACGCGCAAGCTCATGGGCGAAGGGGTTCGCTTTGCCGTGGATCGCGATCTCGGAGTTCCGCAAGATTTGCTCCACACCGAGGCCAACGGACACATTGATGGTGGCGATCCGGAGCAAGTCAGCGATCACGCCGTGAAGCGTGGCAGCGATCAGTGCGGCACGCTCGGCAGCGGCAACCACTTTCTCGAAGTGCAAGTCGTCGATCAAGTGTGCGATGCCGAGGTCGCAGCCGCGTTCGGATTAGAATTGAACCAAGTCTGCGTGATGATCCACTCGGGATCGCGTGGACTTGGTTACCAAGTGTGCGACGACGCGCTGGCCGCGTTCCGCGATGCGCCGGGTAAGTACGGCATCGTGCTGCCGGATCGCCAGTTGGCTTGTGCTCCTGCCGATTCACCGGAAGGGAAAAAATACATCGCCGCGATGCGGGCCGCCGCGAACTTCGGCTTCACCAACCGGCAACTGCTCATGCAGCAAACCCGCGAAGTGTTCGCCGGTGTCTTCGGTCGCCCGTGGACCGATCTCGGCATGGACTTGCTTTACGATGTGGCCCATAACATCGCCAAGCTCGAAGAGCACCTCGTCGAGGGGAAGCTCAAAAAAGTTTGGGTGCACCGCAAAGGGGCCACGCGAGCCTTCCCGGCGGGGCATCCGGAATTACCATCGGCATTCCAAGCGACGGGGCAACCGGTGATCATTCCCGGCGACATGGGCCGGGCGTCGTGGGTGCTCGTTGGTCAGCCGGGGAGCATGGCACGCACCTTCGGAACGACTTGCCACGGGGCCGGTCGGGCCATGAGCCGCACGGCCGCGGTGAAGGATGCCGTCGGTCGGCGCATCGACAAAGAGTTGGAGGCCCGCGGTGTGATTGCGATGTCGAGCAGCCGGCAAGGCTTGGCCGAAGAGCAACCGAAGGCGTACAAGAACGTCGACCACGTCGTGGAGGTCGTCCACGACGCGGGACTGAGCAAAAAGGTAGCCCGGATGCGGCCCATCGGGGTGATCAAAGGATGACGGTCACTCGGCCGGTTTGAGTTCGATCAATTCAATGGTCATCAATTTGCCGGTGGCTTGGATCAAGGTTTCCGACTTGAGCAAGCCACCCGGCACTTCATCACTCGACCAAACCGTCGACGTCACTTCGCCAGCCTCGTTACGATCTTTCCCACTGGTAACGGACGCTTGGTAGCTCTTCCCGGCCACGGTCACCGTTTCTATTTTCGTCTTGTCCAACTTGTCAACTTTTGCGTTCTCTTGCAAGTAAAAGTACCGCGTGATCTTCTGGGTCACCGGCAGTGTGTCCATCTTGACACCGTCGAATCGAGTCCCCGTCAGCTGTGTTTCAATGACAACGTGATCGGCAGTCAGTTCTAAAAGTTTACTCATCGTCACCTCGATTGTTTTCGAGGGGTTCCCTTTTTCTTCGGTGATGGTTCTCTTCACCATCGTGGTGCCCGGTTTGAATTTGGCCCAACGCACGTACTCGACAAATTCCGTTTTGGTGCCCGAAGGCTGAACTGGCAAAACGGGGTCACTGTCCGTTTTTGAAATGGACGGACTGCAACCGGCAGCGGCGGTCACCGCAAATAAGAATAAGTAACGGAACATGACGCTCTCGCAGTGAAGGTATGAAAAAACAGACGGAATCCCCCCTCAGGTATCCGGCTGTTCGTTGAACTCCATCGGTCACTTGGCTTTCCTGCCGCCTTTGATTTTTCCCTGACTCTCTTCATGCTCCGTCTGAGAGTCTTCCGCTTTCATTTTCGCTTTCTCTTCCTCGGTCATCGGCCGGTCGTTCAGCTCGGTCTTGTTGCTACCACTGCATCCCGTGGCAAAGACCACGGCCACCAACAGCACGGACAGGATCACTCGACGCATCGTAAAAACTCCTGGACAAATCACAATTGGCTGGCATCGAAAGCTTGGCCGTCATCGGCGACAACCGCCCGCATGAAAGTCAGCGGGTCAACGCCGAACCGGATGAAGTGAACCGAACCGTCGCCGTAGACCGCGTTCAACCCACCGGTGTGGGCCGAGCCGAAGTAACGCCGCCATACGTTCTGATTCGCTGGGACGACCGCACGGCCTGGGTCGAGCGGATTCGGCAGGCCCGTCACCACCATCGTCGGGTCGAGGTCGCCCTTTGGCGGGAAATGGTAGCGGATGTTATCTTCATCCCAACCGCTATTCTGCCAGCGTTCGTTATCGCCACCATCCAACCCTTGCCGAGTCTTCGGGAGTGCTTTCTCGGCCACCATGATCGTGTTCGATAGACCATCGGTCACGTCGGCAATCCGACGACGCGCACCTTGGCCCGGCCAAACCAGCATCCCCTTGCGGCCACCGAAATCACCGAAGTTTTCGAGGGTGCGTTCGTTCCGGCGTGGGGTCATCCCGATGGGCGGATCGGGGATGTCGCCGAATCCTTCATGCATTTCACCTTGGTAGTACCCGGCTGAACCGGCGTAGTCCGACCGACCAAACAGACCCGTGCCGTAAGCAGTCGGTGACCGTCGGCTTGGGCAGTAATAAATCTTGATCAACTGCCTGGCGACGTCATCTTCGCCACCGTTGTTCAGCACGTTCGGCCAGAAGGGTGGATCATCGCGACCCAGACGGTGGACGTTGTCTTGCTCGATGTAGGGCAGGATTTGATACATCCAGTTCCAGCCACTCCGGGTGGCTGCTCGACAGCATGTCGAACCTTCGTACTGGCCTGGTGCTTCGCCGTAATTGTACCCAGACGGGTTCGGTGTTCCGCCCGTGGTGATCGCCTTCGGATCGCCATCAATGCCACCCGTCGGGAAGTACTGGTACGCACTCTCGTGGTTGTGGAACCCCAAACCAATCTGCTTGAGGTTGTTGCTGCACTGCATGCGGGCGGCGGCCTCGCGAACTTTTTGAACGGCGGGCAACAGCAATCCGATCAAGATCGCAATGATCGCAATGACGACCAAAAGCTCGATCAGTGTGAACGCGGATCGTCGGACCGAACGGTTCATGGCAGGACTCCCGGAAGTAAAAGCTCGACTCACCAGAGCCGACTAAAACAGGTTAGAAATGAAGAGCGAGGAAACCGCGAAGGGGCTGTGAAGAATCGGTGACAACTGTCGAATTCATGGTCAGACGGCCAACGTTCATTCAAATGAAGGTGTTTTTTCGTTGCACGAACTACGGCCGGTCTCCATAATGCCACTGCCCGACACGGAATGGATCGGGTTTGTCGAAGTCTGTGGGCAACCGGCGAACCACAGGTGCGGCTGAGTTTCAGCCGTGATTGAATCGCCTTAACAATAGTTTTTGCTGGCCCGTTGCGACCCCGGCCCGCCATCTGGCGGGATGACACCCTGGATATTGACCCGCCCCCGTGCGGACTCTTCCAAACCCCGGAGACCGTGAGACCCCGCTGCGCTCGCCCCGCTCGCGCCGCCTCGACGATGGATTTGCAACGGGCCGCCAAAAGGAGTGGCCCGATGAATGATTACGTTCTCGGTGGGTTGGTGCTTGCCAACTTGCTGATTGTCGGTGGGGGCGTGCTCGCCCTCCGCAATATGCTGCGCCAACGCCCCTTGGCGCCGCCACCGGTCTCCGAGGTCGCCGCGCTCGCGGCCCCCGGGATCGCCGCCGTCGACCCGGCACTGATTCGCCAAGCCGAAGCCCAGATGAAAGAAGCCGTCCGCCAAGCGGAAGTCCAGGCGAAGGAACTCGTTCGCCAAACCGAAGTCAAGAACCGCGAGATGCTCGAGCAAGCCCGCCGCGATGCCGACCGCATCGTCAAAGAGGGTGAGTTCAAGTTGAAGGACGACGCCTTCAAACGCCGCGAAGAAATCACCCGCGAATTCGAAAAGACCCGCAACGATCTCAAGGATCTCGAACGCCGCCTCGAAAAACGCGAAGACACTCTCGACGGTCAACAAAAAGAAATCACCGAGAAGAAGAAGACGCTCGACACCCAAGTGAAGAAGGCTACCGACCAGAAAGATCTGTTCGACAAGAAGACCGTCGACCTCGAAACTTTAATTGAACAAGAGACCAAAACCCTTCAACGGCTGTCGGGACTCTCCCGCGAGCAAGCCGAAACGATGCTCATGGGTCGCCTCGAAAAAAGTCTCGCCGAGGAAGTGGCCAGCCGCATCCGCAAGTCGAACGAAAGCTACCAGCAGCAAGCGGAGGGCAAGGCCCGCGAAATCCTCGCCACCGCCGTGCAGCGTTACGCCTCCGCGCATACCGCCGAGGCGACCGTCAGCACCGTGGACATCCCCAGCGACGACATGAAAGGTCGGATCATCGGCCGCGAAGGACGCAACATCCGCACCTTCGAAAAAGCCACCGGTGTCGACGTGATTGTCGATGACACCCCCGGTGTCGTCGTCGTCTCCGCGTTCGACAACGTCCGCCGCGAGATCGCCCGCATCTCGTTGACGAAGTTGATTCAAGACGGCCGGATTCACCCGACCCGCATCGAAGAAATCGTCGCCGAGACACAGAAAGAGATGGACGCGACGATTCTGGAAATCGGTCGCAAAGCCGCCATCGAACTCGATATCGCCATCCCGCACGACAAAATTTTGCAACTGCTCGGGCGCCTGCGGTTCCGCACCAGCTACAGCCAAAACGTCTTGCTGCACAGCATGGAAGTGGCCCACCTCAGTGGCATGATCGCATCGGAATTGGGGATGAATGCCCAACTCGCGCGGCGGTGCGGGTTGCTCCACGACATCGGTAAAGCAGCCGACCACGAGATGGAAGGCGGCCACCCGAAAATCGGCGCCGAACTGGCCAAACGCTACGGCGAGACCAGCAAGGAAGTGCTCCACGCCATCCTCGGCCACCACGACGACATCACCGTCGACAACCTGTACACGGTGATCGTCGCCTCGGCCGACGCCATCAGCGCCAGCCGACCGGGTGCCCGCCGCGAGACGTTGGAAAAGTACGTCAAGCGGATGGAAGCGCTCGAAGCCGTGGCCTGCGGCTTTCCCGGTGTCAGTGCGGCGTTTGCGATCCAAGCCGGCCGCGAACTCCGCGTGATCGCCAACGCCCACCAAACCACCGACGACCAAGCCCTGCAAATTTGCCGCGACATCGCCCGCGCCATCGAGCAAGAGCTGGACTACCCCGGTGAAATCAAGGTCACCGTGATCCGCGAAACCCGGATGGTGGAAATGGCGAAGTGAAATGATGCCCGACACCCCCATCGACGCCGTGTATGACGAACTCCGGGCGCTGGCCGCGCGCCGACTCGCCGACGACCCGGCCGGGTGGTCGCTCGGGGCCACGGCCCTCGTCCACGAGGCGTACCTGAAACTCCACGGCAAGGCCTTGTGGGAATCGGATCGCCACTACTTCCATGCCGCAGCACAGGCGATGCGCAGGATTCTCGTGGATCGTGCCCGCGCTTCGCTGTGTCTCAAACGCGGTGGAGGTCAGCTTCCGGTCGCATTCTCGGACGCCCCTGCCCTAGCCCGCGTCGATTTCATCGCGCTCGATGATGCCTTGACCCACCTCAGCGTCGACGACCCCGCAGCCGCCGAACTGGTGCACCTTCGCTACTTCGCAGGCCGCACCCGCGATGAATCGGCCCGTCTCCTCGGCATCTCCCCGCGCCATGCGGATCGGCTCTGGGCCTATGCAAAAGCCTGGCTTTTCGAGCGACTTTCGGAAAAATGAAAAATAATTGGCGCGGATCGGGCGCGGATTCCGCATTCTGGGGACACGCCCGGAGGATTCCCGATGCCGACCGACCGCGACCTGTTCCAATCCGCCATCGACATGGTCGATGTTGCTGCCCGCGCCGCGTACCTGAGC
>JANXWE010000205.1 GCA_025351325.1 Fimbriiglobus sp. | reverse complement strand
TTCGAGCGAGTGGATCTTGTAGCCGGGGATGAACGCGAAGTCGTAGATGTGCTCGGGCAATTTCTCGAGCGGGAACTCGACCGTGCGGTCGTTCTTGAGGTCGTAGTAGACAAAGCGGGCGAAGTCGCAGACGATCACATTCGGCGGCACTTCCTTGCCACGCCCCTCGCGCTGCAAATTCTGGATGTACTCCATCGCCTGGCTGTTGGCTTTGTCGAGCGATTGGCCCCGACTCTTGTGCTCGACCAGCAGCACACCCTTCCAAAAGAGGTCGATGAAGCCGTAGGTGCCTTTGAGGGTCTTGACCGGTTCTTCGAAGCTGGCGACGGCGGCCCGTTCCAGCCCGAAGAGGCGAATGAACTCGTCCCAGAACGATTTCGCCTCGGCCTCTTCGCGTTTCTCGTGCTGCCATTTGCGCGCGAAGTTGATCGCATTGATTTTGATTTCGTTCCACGACAGTGGCATACGGCTTCCGACTGGCAGAGGGAACAAATGTGGAGATAGGTAGTATCACCGAATGGGGTGTCGATAACAATGTCAGAAGTCCGCGCCTCCAAAAATCATGCGGCGTGTGCTAGGCTTCGCCGAACCCACCTGCCGGAGATTCCCCGATGGCCCGTTTTTGCGAACCGTGCCGCTACCACTCTACCGACGATTCGATCCGGGAATGTCCGCAGTGTGGCGGTGCTGTCAAGTTCACGCTGTTGCCTCCGTTGAACGAAGATGCCGGGCCAATGGCGGGTGTTCAATCTCGGCGTCAGCGCACCGCAGTCGCGGTCGAAATGGCCCATAAAAGTCGCACCAAGTGGTACTTCCTCGGCGGTGGTTTGGCCATGGTCGCCCTGTTGGCAATGGTGTTCACCAACAGTTTTGGCGACAGTTTCGAGAGCCGCGTGAAGAAGTTGAAACCGGGGATGCCGATGGAACAAGCGGCACTGGTCATGGGCGACACGAACCAGTCGAAACCGAAGAAATACACGATTTTGATCGGCGACGACGGCAACCCGGATCGGATGCCCGATTTCGACCGGCCGGTCGATTATTCCGGTTCCGGGTACGTGGTCTACGAAGGCCTGACGGCCGGTGTGAAGATCAGCTACCAAAACGGCATCGTCACGCAGGTGGAAGAAACGGCCCGGCAGGGCGGGATGCGCAAGCGAACCACCGTGTGGGAAAAGTAACCCACTCATTTCCGTGCCATCAGCCGCAAGAGTGTCTCGGCGGCGATGCGGGCGAATGCCGGATCGTCGATGTGGAGATCGAGTTCGATCAATTCGACACCGGCCACCCAATTGCGCAGACTTTGGAACAGGGCCTCGTTCGCGTCCGGCCACCAAAATGGCCCGTCCTCGCAATCGAGGGCGGAGACGCCGCGTAGCGGCAGCAGGATCGCCGTAGCCCCCTTGGCCGCACACGCTTTCTGAGCGATCTCCAATCCCAACCGGTCGTTCTCTTCGGGCGTCGTCCGCATTAGGGTGGTCATCACATCTTGCTCGTGGACACGCCGACCAGTGGGAATACCGTTTGGTGCGATGTTCACCCGGTCGAGTCCGCCGACGCTGATGACTTGGGGCAGTCCGCGAATGGCCGCCGCCGTCAGACGATCCGGCCCGGCTCCGAATCTGCCGCCGAGCAGTTCGTCGGCGAGTTCCGCCGTGGTGAGGTCGAGTACCCCCGAAAAGTGCCCCTCGAGAATCCATTGTTCCATCGCCCGCCCGCCGGTTCCGTTGCCGGGGAACGCGAACACTTCATGGCCCGCCTGAATCAGGTACTGCTGAGCCACCTGGGCTCCTGCCGCGCCTGTGAATGTCGCGGCGATGGCCGACTTCGTCAGATGAGCGCGGGTGTCGGTGATTTCGACACCTTTTTCACCGGGCTTCCCAATCGTCGAAACGGTCATACCTTTCCCCGGCTCCGCAAGAATTCTCATGCTATGGTAGCGGCAACTGTTTTCTTTGCCCTCTGTGGCCCACCATGCGACTTTATTTGTTCAAAGTCTTGAAGTCCGGCTTGCCGACGGCGGCGATTCTCGCCGTGTGCGGCTACGTCTTCGCCCAATTCGCCGGGATGTGGTACGCCTCGGAGGCCGGGGGCCGCACCTTGGCCGTCGGATCGGGCGAGCTTGCGGATACCCTGGAATGGCGCTTGCCTCTGACAATGGCCGCGTGGGGTTTCGGCCTCATCGCCCTGTTTGAGGGCGTGTTATCGATCTGGCGCAAACCAGCCGCGTTGGCTGTTTCGTCGGAAACGGAGCCAGTCGATGAGACGGAACAACTGTTGTTGAAGTTGTTGGAGGAAGCCGAGGCGGCGGAAGCGGAACGGCAAATCAAATTCGCGTTGGCTCAGACGCCGATGCCCAAACTAATGGCGACCCATCCGGTGGACGTTCCGCAATTGATTGCAGAATATAAATGAGCAACGCCCGCTGTCCCCACGAGAAATCGCGTGTAGAACGGCAGGCGTAAAAGTGTCGGGGGATGAGGTCGTCCTTCGGCCCAACATTAACAGGATAGAACAGATTTCACGCGCGGTCTCACTTCCCGATCACTTTCACACAAGCTTCATCGTCCGGTTGGCAAAACGGCTGAACTGTTCAGAAAATAACGTTCGACGAATCGGTGGAACGCCCAACCGGCCACCAACGACAACGCCAAACAAGTCGGCAGTGTGAATCGCACGGTATCGAGCGTCGATGTGATACCGCGACTGTAGAAGAGCCAACTGCCAATGAGGGCAATGGGGGCGTGCATCAAATACAGGCTGTAGCAGCGTGCCCCGCACCACCGCAGCGGGGCGAGACCGCGAGCGCCCGCCGTGAAGGAATCGAATCGGTAAGCCCAGCCGAGCACGAGTGCGGCCACGAAGGCCACGACCAAGTAGGACGGGATTCCCTTTGAGAACGCGGAGAGATCGGGGATGGAACGTGCCGCCCACACGAGCGCCGCCAACAGCAACCCATCCAGGCTGAACTTCAGAATCGGCGTGGCCCGGTGGCAGCGATAATAGACACTCACCCCGGCGGCAAACGCAAGCCACAACCCGTCGAAAAAGAACCCTTCCACGGCGAACGGCAACACAATCATGTCGATCAATCGCAGGGCAACAAAGGCCGAGATCGCGGCGACCGCGACGAAGAGCCACCGCCGCGCGACTGCGGCACACGCCGCCATGACGAGGTAAAATTGTTCTTCGTAACAGAGTGTCCAGAGGTGGCCGGCAAAATAGTTCTTCGGCGGGCCGACGATATTCCCACGCCATTCTTCCGTCAGGGTGAACTGCCCGAGCCAGTGCCACCACCCCAACGACTGCGGCCGTGGAATTGGCTGATCGAAACCGGCGGTCGGGCCGGGCATCATCGCACCGGGGAGAACCATGAGCACCGTCGCAGTGAGGATCAAGAAGATGCAGAGCGGCGGATAGATCCGTCGCAGTCGCCGAACCAAGAACGTCCGGATCGGCCGGCCGCGTTCGACCGTGTTGACGGCCGCCGCCGCGATGCAGTAGCCGCTGATGACGAAGAAGAGCGGCACGCCGACCCACATTCGCCCGCACGCCCAGCAGAGCCAGTCGGCGGCGCTACCACCCTCTGTTTGCACGCGGGCCAGGAACGCACCGTCGGCAACGTACGCGGCCGTGCTGTGGAAGGCGATCACCCCGAGGCAGGCCAGCCCGCGCCAAGCGTCGAGTGTGGCGTAGCGTGGCTGGGTCATGCGTCGATCCAATCCCGGAATTGCTTCGCTTTCCCGACCCACGATTCCGACGCGAGTCGTCGGCGTGCTTCTTGTTGCGACAACGGCGTGTCATCGGTTACCCGCGCGAGTACAGCTTCGGTGAATGACTCCGGGGTGCTCGCCACGTCGAGAGCGTCGGCCCAGAGCCGTGTGGCGCCCAGTTCCCGGACGACGCACGGCTTCCCCGTGGCCAAGTATTCCTTCAGCTTCAACGGTTGCATCGCCTGAGTCACCGGGGCGTCGATGTACGGCATCACCAACACACTCGCTGCGGCGGCGAGCATCGGCAACCGTTCAAGCTTCGCAGCGGGCCGCACCACCACGCGCGGCAGTCGCAGCAGTGCTGGGTCGGGGGCTTCCTGCGGACCAACGAGAACAATCGTGCCTCGGGTCATCGAACGCCCGAGATGCCCGACAAAATCCAGATCCATTCGGCGGTCGATGACACCCCAGAAAAGCACCAGCGGCCGTTCGAGACCGGCGAACTCGGGCGGGGCTTCGGCCGACGGCGGGGCTTGCCAAAATGGGAGATCCACCCCGTGCGTGAGCAAGTGGGCGGTCTTGCCGAGCGCCGCGAGTTTGCGAACCAGCGTGTCGCTGACGGCGATGGTGGTCTCCATCTTCGGCACGAGGGCCTGTTCCATCGTCGCCAGGGTGGCACCGTCGTACCCCGGCCAGATGCCGAAGTCGTCCACGCAGTAGTAGACCCACTTCGCCGCCGGGAGTCCGCCGACCAAATCTGCCACGAGTGGCAGCGTCGTGATGATGACGGGCGGCTCGGGCATCGCCTCGACGATGGGACGCAACGCTTTCAACAGGAGTTTGCGATTGAGAGACCGGGCGAACCGCGAGCGGAACGAGGGCCACATTTTCGGGGCCACGATGGTGGGAGCTAATGACATGCCGCTGTCAGCAACACTCGGTGCTGCACCGGCCCAGCTCTTCAGTTTGCCGGCCACTCGTTTCACCGTGCCCCAGTCGAGGCGGGGCGGACGGGTGCCGATGGTGTTCACCCAAGCGACGGGCTGATCCGGGAGCAGCGCCCGGATGAGGTGCTGACAACTGGACGGATGCCGGCCCCAATCGTCGGCGAAGACGAGCCACGGTCGGGGCGGGCGCGGAATTTCGGTCATCGCCGTACTTTATAAAAAATCTTCGAGATGAACGCTTCGGCCGCGAACACCACCAAGACCAGTGCGAGCAAGATCGGGAAGAGCGGAATCGGCTGATCGAACTTCGTAGTCACGATGTCGCGCAGCTTCAGCTCCTTCTCGTTGGCGATCACCGCCTGCGGGCCGAAGAGCGCTTCGATGCTCGCCTCGGGCACTTTATCCAGAGTGCTTTCGTCCTTCGACACGGCCAACCCGATGCGCTGTTCGTACGGATCGCCCTTGGCTTTGAGTCGGAACTCACCGGCGTTGAGACTGAGGGGCGGGCCGATCTTGAATTGGGCTCCCCGCAGTTGCACCGACGTGGGTGCGCCCGGTTTCTCGCCAACCTTCAACGGTTCCACTTCCTTCGGATCGGCATCCTGCCCGGACACACCCGGCCCGGAGAACTGCCACTGCACCGGTTTGCCCGCCAGTTCCGTCGGCACCTTCAACAGCACATCCGGCCCCGTGCTCAAGTTGTACTCGGCGTCGTCCGGGCTACCGACGAGGTAACGAATCAGCAGGTTCGGAAACACCGTGGCCCACGACGAATTCGTCGTCTTCCAGTAGTCGTTCCACGTCTGCGTTTGGTCATCGTCGGCCTGCGGGTCGATGCGGGTACTCAGCAGCAGCACCTTGCCTTGGCCGACGCTCCCTTCGACGATGGCCGGCAGCCGCTTGGCTCGGTCCTCCTCGCCGTCGTCGTAGAACACGACCACTTGCGAACTCGGTTTGAGGTCGGTGAGTTTCCAGTGGCGCCAGGCTTTGCGGGGGTTCCGCACCACATCGACGTTGCCCCGTTTCTTCCAATCGAGGAACGGCTCCATCAACTTGTGTTTCAAGTCGTCGTCGGAGTCGATCTTCCAACTCACGCCGCCGGGCCGCTTCGGGTCGTCCTGCGGCCAGTTGATAGGGCCTTCGAGTTTGGCCGGCATCAGTTCAAAATTGGCGTAGCCATTGTTCCGAACCCCCGGTGCGATCAGCAGCTTGCCCCCGGCTCCGACGTATGTCCCCAACGCCGCCTGCAATTTCAGCGGTTCATCGACGTTGAGCAGGCAGATCGCTTCATAACTACCGAAGTCTTTGGCTTCGTCCGGGGTCACCACGGTGCAATCGAACTCCCGGCGCTTGGCGTGGGCCAGTCGCCAAAACGCCGCGTCGACCGGGTCGTCGCTGATGGTCAGGATCTTACGCTTCTCGGCGACGGCGAAAGTAAAGCTGCGTTCGTTGTCGAAGGCCAAGTTGTCGTCGCGCAGCTTGAAGACGACCGTGTGGAAGCCGGGCGTCAGACCGGTGAAGGTGAACGGCACACTCTGCGCGGAGCCGGCCACCAACGACACTTCGCGCGCATCGACTTTGGCACCGTCGTCGAGGCTCGCTTCTACTTTCGCCGAGGGTACGTCGGCCCCGTCGGCCCGCACGGTCACGTTCAACAGCGCCGGCGCCGAACCGGACAGCAACTGCGGCTTCATCGTCACGTTCAGAATCGCCACGTTCGTCGGCTTGTCGATACCCACATCCACGAACAGGTGCGCGACCTTGGCCGCTTCCGGCGGGGCAGCCGCGTCGCGCAGTTTCACCAAACTTTCGGTGCGCGCCGTGTCCCAACTGGCACTCGTGCGATCTCCGAATACCACCACCACGCGCGGCAGGGGGTCGGTGGCCTCGGTGTCTTTGTCGGCATCCTTCAACGTGTCGTAAGCGGTGGCGAGGGCGTCGGTAATCGCCGGCGAGTACCCCGCCGGCGCGGGGATCGCGTCGATTCGCTTGTGGGCGTCGGGCAGATTGTCGGCGAACGTGGCGACCGGCTCGTTCGGGTCGAGAATGGCCACCCGCGATCCGGCCGGGAGGTCATCAAGGAATTCATGGGCGCGGCGCTTGGCTTCGTCGAACCGCGAGACGCCCTGCACCTTGTAGCCCATGCTCGGACTGGTATCGACGATCAGCACGGCCGCAACGGGTTGTTCCCCGAGGCCCGAGAAGAACGAGCCGCCGCCCAGCAAGGTGAAATCGCCGAGGAGCGGCGCCTTGTACTTCTCGCCGATTTTGGGTTGGAACAACGCCAGGGCGAAGAGCAGGATCAACAGCATCCGCAGGGCGAGGAGCAAGAAGTGGCGTAGCCGCATCTTCCGCTGATTCGTCTTTTGCTTCTGTTGGAGGAAGCGCAGCGCCGGGAAGACGAGCTTCTTCGGTTGCTGCTTCATAATCAAGTGAAGCAACACCGGCAGCCCGACCAGCGCGATACCAGCAATCAAGATCGCATGCATAGTCGTCGATTATACGCCGATTGGGAATCGGTGGCAAAACTCGCAAACGAGCGAAATGATTTGCCAAACCTACCAGTAGAGTAGTTCATAGAACTCCACAGAATCCGGTGAGCCGACCGGCGTGAGCCGTCGGTGCGGTACCTGGAAACTAAAAAACAAAGCCGGAACTCCCACCAACTGTTTGCCACAGCAATGGATCGTTCCGGCCTTCAAATTCCCAAAAATACTTACCGCTTGGAGAACTGCGTTCCACGGCGGGCACCGCGGAGACCGTACTTCTTGCGTTCCTTCATGCGGCTATCGCGGGTGAGGAAGCCGCTGTCGCGGAGTTTCTTCACCATGCCGGCGGCCGGATCATCCGGGAGGGCCATCACGGGAACACCGAGAACCGGAACGGCAGCAGGAGCCGCGTTCGGATCGATCACTTTCGGCACTTCTTTGACCTGGGCTTTGTACCCCTTGACCATGGTCACGTGGTTCCGCGTGATGATCTTCTGCTCCGACTTCGGCGAGAACATCGTCTTCACGGCACGGGCCAGGCCTTGTTTGATCGCATCGGCTTGGCCGGTGAAGCCACCGCCGTTGACGCGGATGATCACGTCGACCCGGGTGAGTTGATCGGTGACGATCAGCGGGGCGGAGACCGCGCCGCGATCCTTCTCTTCGGTGAAGTAATCGGCGAGCGGACGCTCGTTGATCGTGATGGTGCCCTTGCCTTCGCTGACGCGAACGCGGGCCACGGCCGTTTTGCGGCGACCGGTGCCAAGGTAATAGGTGACTTTCTTCTTCTCTGCCATGACGGGAAAATCCCTTAATAATTTGCTATGTACGCGGCGTGCCGAACTCCGTCAGGAGTCGGATGATTTATTGCTTGGAGTGATCGATCTTGAATTCTTGGGGTTGTTGAGCTTGGTGCTCGTGCTTCGAGCCGGCGAAGATCTTCAGCTTCGTGAGCTGCTTGTAGGCGAGCGGGCCTCGGTTCATCATTCGCTTGACTGCGAGCCGGATGATCTCTTCCGGTTTACGATCCCGCATCTCCGAAGCCGGGATGATCTTTTGACCACCGGCGTAATGCGAGTACGTCTGGTACGACTTCTTTTCCCACTTATCCCCAGTAAACTTCACCTTCTCCGCATTCACGATCACGACGAAATCGCCGGTGTCGCAATGGGGGGTGAACGTCGGCTTGTGTTTGCCGCGCAGGAGGTTCGAGATCGTCACGGCCAAGCGGCCGACGACGAGATCTGTGGCGTCGATGACGTACCACTGAGGGGTGACCGTTTCCCGCGTGGCCATGAAGGTGGACATTGCGACTAAACCTTTGCAAACGGCGATACATCGGGCCATTCCGAAGACGGATATAGTAAAGCGCAGGCCCAAACCGTCAAGGGCGCATAATCTGAGTTTGCTGCGGCTTCGCCGATCTGACCGATGTTCGCAAACTCGATTCCCTCGATAAC
This sequence comes from Fimbriiglobus sp., assembly GCA_025351325.1. GTDB lineage: Bacteria > Planctomycetota > Planctomycetia > Gemmatales > Gemmataceae > JALHQU01. The sequence goes on along the minus strand of JANXWE010000205.1, from coordinate 896 downwards.
CCATGCAAATGATCGATATCTTGACTGCCATCGCCATTTGGGTCGGGCACGCCTGCATTTGGACGGCCACCCTCAATGTCCTCTATTCCCAAGCGTTGCCCAAGACGTTTCTGAAACCCTGGCGGCTCTTCACCGGGGCCGTCATCGGTGGCTTCCCCCTCGTTCTGCTCTTCGGCCCCCGCTTCCTCCAAGTCGACACACCGTGGCTTCTGAATCTCTATTTTGGCGTCTGCTGCCTCATCGGTCTCGTCATCTTCCCGACGGTCACGCTGATCCGCTGTATCCGATCTCGGCCCAAATGCTTGACAGCGGAACGAACCGAAACGCTCGACCTATGGGCGACACTCGGTGCTGCCGTCCGGGGCGATGGCAAATGGCGCTGGCTCACCCGGCTACCGGGGAATAGTGTCTTCAAAGTGGACATCACGGAATTGACGCTGACATTGCCGAGGTTGCCGGCGCCGCTCGACGGACTGTCGATTCTGCTCCTCTCCGATCTGCACTTCCACGGCACGCCTTCGAAACTCTGGTTCGACGCCATCATCGACCGACTGCTACAGTTCCCCAAGCCCGACATCGTGGTACTCGCCGGGGATTACGTCGATTCCGATGAGCATCACGAATGGATCGGAATCATCCTCGGGAGGTTGCAGTGGAATGAAGTCGGCGTGGCGATTCTGGGGAACCACGATGCGCACCACCAACCCGAACAGCTACGCAACGCTTTGGAAATCCTCGGCTACATGGTGCTCGGTGACCGCTCGCATGAAGTAACTTGTCGCGGGGAACGGCTGGTCTTCACCGGGCACGAAGGGCCGTGGTTCCCAGGCCCCGCGTCGGTGCCAGCGGCTGGCTTCCGCACGCCGTGGCGGCCCGTTTAAAACAGGCCGCCACCG
>JANXWE010000165.1 GCA_025351325.1 Fimbriiglobus sp. | reverse complement strand
GGAACGTAAGTCCCCGTGAAACTCGGTAAAGTCGCATCCGGCGTGGCACCGCGTACGATCACCGGCGGAGGCGCAGGACGCGCCGGCAGCAGCGTGGCGGCCGGTTCCCGCTTTTGGGCGAACGCCGGTACCGCCGTGAAGGCCAACGCGCCGCAGCTTCCCACAACGAGGCGGGGTAACCAGCGGAGGAGTCTTGTGTCTCGGTTCACGGGTCCGATTCCTTCGGAGGTCGGTGGAGGACTACTTCTTTTTCTTCACGGTGCCACTGCTCGGTGGCGGGAAAAAGGCTCCGGCACGATTGTTCGCCCCACCGGGGCCGGTCTTGCTAATCCCAAATCGGTTCCCGTAGGTCACGGGGTGCCCGGACGGTGCCAGAATCACATCCTGACCGGGGTCGGGCAGGGGAATCGACTCCGACGTCGCCATCCCCGCTTGCGGCAGGTAGCCCATCCGCATTTGCGAGTTCCCCGTCCCGCCGAAGTTGTTGCCCCCCCCGGACTGATTGCTGAACGGCTGGCCGCCGCTGTTTAACCCCGGTCGGACGCCGTAATAGTAATCGATCCCAGGAATGCCCTGGTTGCGGAGCAAGTTCAAATACGGGCTGAGCGGCTGCGTCTGCCGGTTGTAAATGTTCGGTTGGTACTGCCCCGGTGCCGGTGTGAAGCCGGGTTGACCGCCGGTTCCGGGGTACTGGGCCACGGCCGGCACGGTGCAAGCTGCCGCGAGAATCAGAGTGAGAAGCCAGCGTTTCATGGTGAAACTCCAGGGGGTTGAGTCGGGTTTACCGGGCGGTGTTGCCACCGAAGCCGTTGCCGCGCCCGACGATCGCATTCACAGAACTCGTGCCAAGTAACGTGATGCCGAAGATCCGCTCCACCGGGGAGATGATCCGGGCGATCGTACGGTCGATCGTCACCAAGCGCTGGGCCTTCAAGTAGACGCGGTCGCCGGGGAACAGTTGGTAGTTCGTTACCGTAATTGCATGCTGCGTCAAACCCACGTAATCGACCGGCAGAATCTGCTGCGGTTGATTCGCGAACGGCGTTCGCCGGGCCACCCACACGTTCCGCTTCGACGATTCTTCCGCCAAGCCACCGACATTCGTCAGCGCGTCCAAGACCGTTTCTTTCCCCGTGATGGGCCACTTGGTGATCCGCTCACCGGCCCCGCCGCCGTCGACGATCACGTAATAACTCTTGCTGTTGTATTCGGCCACGTCAACGACAATTAGCAAAGCTTTCTCTCGGATGCCAGCACCTTCATCCCCCTTGTAAATTTGCTGCGCCAGCGATGTCCGGATAGCAACCGCCGCTTGCGAGAGTGTCAATCCTGAGACGGGCACCGACCCATACACTCCGAGGAAGACGGTGCCATCGGGCCGCACCTGGTAGTTCGAGAATACCGGCTGAATCGGCAAACTGCGAACCGTATTCGCGAATGGTTTCGGCTCTTTGTCCGCAGCCTTCACTCTGTCTTTTTTATCGTCTTCTTTCTTCGGCTGATCGATCATGTCGATGGCATTGCCTGCGGCCAAGGCCGCTTCTTCGACGACGGTATTGCGGAGCACGGCGTTGATGACCAAGACGTCCGGGGCCTCGATCACGTACTCGGGCAAGTTGACCATGGCCAACTCGCTGGGCACCGAACCGGGTGCCGGCATCCCAATCCCTTGGCCATCAGAACCCCCCTGATTCTGTCGGAGGGGCGCATTCATGCAGCCGGCGTTCGCGATGGCCATGCCACTGAACGCCCACAGCCCAATATTGCGGATGGCTCGCTGCGTTCGCGTCATGACACTCCCCCGAACCCGAGACGCCGCCCATGACTGGAGAGACCAGCCGACGAGCGAACCCTCGCGTACCGAAGTTATCGACCGATGCCGAAACCGCACTGCAACTTTCTTAACCGTTCCGACCGTTTCGCACGGAATCTTTCCAACCGGCCGACGAAAAATTGCCGGAATCGTGGAAATTGCACCCAAGTTTATTGGGCGGGAAGTTCGACTTGCACCTCTTGACCATCGACCAAAGCCCCCAAATTACCCACGATGATGCTTTCGGTACCGGTGATCGGTTGCCAAGCACCCGAGGAGAGATGTGCCAAGCGCTTCCCGAGGAGTTCCAAGTTCCCTTTATCGGCACGCCCCACTTGCACCCGCAGCTTCATCACTTTGCCCGATTCCAGTTGATAGCAGTACGCGGTTTCATCGGCGAACAGTACTGCGGCAGCGGGCACCACTTGTGCATCGGTGCTGTTCGCGGCGATTCGTACGTTGCAATACAGACCCGGTCGAAGGCTCCCATCGGTGTTGGGTAAATCGATTTCGACCCGGAGCGTCCGCGATTCCGGGGAAAGCACCCCGGCCGTGCGCGTAATAGTTCCAGCCACTTCGCGGTGCGACAGGGCGGGAACTCTGACGATCACCGCCGCACCGACTTTGGCTTTTTCCGCTTGGAGTTCGGGCACTTCCACAAAAATGCGAACCGTGTCGAGCCGCGCGACCACGAACAGCGGTTCGACTCTGCCGCCGGAAGTCGGTTGGAGAAAGTGCCCGGTGTGGACGTTCCGCGCCGTGACGACGCCGTCGAATGGGGCACGGATCTCGGCGTACTCCGATAGCGCGAGCGCGATATCCGCCGCGGCCGCGGCGACTTTCTCTTTCCCCAAAGCCACGGCGACTTCGGCCTCGGCACGGGCCACTTTGGCTTGGGCTTCCTTCAAATTCGCCTTTGCCGCCTGCACCGTCGCCTCGGCGCTCGCCGTCGCGGCCACCGCCGCCGCGGCTTGCCGGACGGTTTCATCGAGCTGTTGCTCGTCGATCACTTTTTTGGAATACGATTCCTTGGCCCGTTTCACTTCCGAATCCCAGCGGGCACCGTCGGCTTTCGCTTTATCCACATTCGCCAGACTGACGGTCACCAGCGGCTCGACCGCTTTCGCAGTCTGCACCGAAACCTCGGCACTCCGCCGCGCGAGGACCACTTCGGCCGTGGCCATCTCGAGCAACGCCGCTTTCTGTTTGACTTCGAGTTCGACCTCTGGAATCGATAGCTTCGCCAGCAGTTGACCGGCCTTCACTTTGTCGCCGATATCCACCGCGAGTTGTTTGACGTAACCGGGGAACTTGGCGACCAACGGGGTCGTTTCGTAGGCCTGCACCGATCCTGGTTGTTCGATCCCCCAAGCGATGGTCTGCTTCTTCGGCGTGGTCACCACCACCCGAATCGGGCCATCGGTCGGGGTTCCACTCACCGGCGAATTCTTCGAACCGGAATCCTTCGTGCAGCCGACGATGACCACGAGTCCTGCGCCGATGATGTGGACGATAGATTTGCGCATAAAAAGATGCCTCTCGATGAAGAGAGGCATCTTACGGAGAACAAACTTCACGATCAGCGATCATCCGGAGTTGCTGCCATCCGCAACAGATCGCCGGTGAATTGCAAACCGATCCGGTGGGTGGCGCCGCTGGTCACCGTCTTCAACAGAACTGCGTTCCAGCCAACGACGAGTTCGACGGGGAACTTCTCCTCTTGGCTAAAGGGCGTCTGTTTGGGCACCGCGCGCTCGAAACCCATTTTGTCGCCGACCCAGACCCGCGTCGGCCCATCGGTCAACAACGTCACGGTCGAAGTCTGCTCCTTGGGTGAGTAGACATAGGCGAGCGTGTAAACGGCCGTCGGCTCCATCGGCACGAACGGTTTGAGTGCGAGCAGCCCGTTCGCATCCGCCGAGGCGGGCATCCACTTCAGTCCTGCTTCGAGTTTGACTTTCAAATCGGGGGACTTTTCGATGGCATGTGTCGACTTCAAATCTCCTGGCACACCGACGAGCACGTTGAAATCGAGCAACTTACCCCGGAGCGATTCTTGTTCTTGTTTGCTTTTCAGGAAGGCGAGTAGGTCGATGAATTGGTCGTAGCTCAGTTGCGAGATCGCGTTGTCGGGCATGAGTGAAATCTTCGATGCCGAGACTTCGTCGAGGTCTTTCTTGTCGATGCGGACATCCCGGCCGTTGGCCTCGCGGATGACGACTTCCTTCGCCGTCTCGGATAGCTTCAACCCGGTGTGCGTCTGCCCGGCCAGCGTCGTCGCCTTGTACGACGTGTAACCTTCTTTGATCTCTTTGCTCGGCTCCACCATCGACTCGATCAATTTTTCGAGTGTCATCGTCTCCCAAACCCGCGTGAGATCCGGGCCGACGTTGCCGCCGATCCCTTCCAAACGGTGGCAGGATGCACACGCTAACACCGCCGTGTTCAGGTAAATCGCCCGGCCACGCTTGGCGTCCCCCTTGGTCTGAATTTGCTTTTGGATTGCATCGATCTGCCCAGGCTGATTCGTCAGAGTTAGCCCACCTTTCATGACCTCGCCGTTGAGTTTGGCGATGGCCGCGTTGTTGGGGTATTTTCGCAACACTTCGGAAACCCGTGGGAACAGTTCCTTGGGCAACTTCTTGGCGAGGTAGCGTTCTCCGACCAGTCTTGCACCACTTTCGGACGTTCCGAGTGCCAATACCGCTTCTGTGAGCAACGTCGGATCGGGTTGATCGAGGAGCGTCTCGGCCATCTTGCGAGCTTGGATGGGATCCAGTTGCGTGAGCGTTCGTAGGGCGTCCGCTTTTAACAAAGCAGGTTCCGTTGCGGATTGCAAAATCTGGGTCACGGTCGGTTTGGAATTCGGGTCGCCAATGGCGTGGATCGCTCTCAGGATCGCTCGGCGTTCGCCCACGGCTCGTTTCGTATCTACGGCCGCAAGTTGCAGTTTCGTCGTGGCCGCCCCGAGTTTTCCGAGTTCGATGGCACCGATCGCAGCCAAGCGCACTTCGTCTTCGGGGGCATCCAACAGCGACAAAATGTAAGCCGTGCCTTTCGCCCCGCCCAAATTCACCGTACCCGCGAGCACTTCTAACCCGGCGATTTTCACGGCGGCCGGCGCTTTCGCCTGGGCCTCTAAAAATCCAGCAAGCGGTTCGAACGAGATCGGCGGATCGAGTTGGTAATTGCGGTACGAATGAATTAACGCCATCTGGGACGACGCCGGTAAATGTGGGTTCCTCAGCAGCTCGGGGAGTGCCTCAGCAGCCGCGACCGTTCGCATGGCCGTGAACGCAATCGCCACTCGTTCGAGTCCAGCTTGCTTGCCGGACGCAGCCAATGTCAACAGCGATTGCAGCCCCGGCTTACCAAGGCGTTCGATTCCGCGAATGTATGCGTCCGTGAGGTACGCATCCTTGCCGTCATCGCCCTTCCAAGCGTTGAGCAAAACGTC
>JANXWE010000121.1 GCA_025351325.1 Fimbriiglobus sp. | reverse complement strand
GCCACGGAGCCGGCGACGGGTCGCTTTGGACAGGTCGGAAATTTGCCGTTCGACACGGGCTTGGCTGAAGCGTTCCGTGAGGTAGCTTTTGACGAGCTGCATGAGGCTCAGATTTTCGCGGAGCACGGCCAGCCGCGATTCGGACTTGCGGTGGGCGAGGCGGGCATCGCGGCGGAAGTACGCGGCGGCTTGGCCGGCGATCATCCAGGTCGCGGCGATCAAGAACAACCCCGCCAAACCAACCCACAGGTTCACCATCAAGACGATCACGAGTGCGGCCACGGCCAAGATCGGCGAACGGATTTGGGCCGTGAGTGCGGCCATGAAGCCATCGAGAATCTGTTCGACCCGCCGGGAGAGCAGATCCCCCGCTTCGGTTTGAGCTTCCGGATGAATGGCGACCACACCCAGGCGATAACTATGGGCATAGATCGTGCGTCGCAACCGTCCGACAGCATCGACCGATGCGACGCACGCGAAATGGGCCGCCGAATACAGAAAGAGACCGCGTAAGCAGACGAGCAGGAATGCCGCGATGAAGAGACCGAGTAAGTAGCGTTCGCTATTGGACGTCCAAGGATTCCACGATGCCAGCCAGACGAGTGAGTCGCTGTACCAGTGACCGGAGTTACGGGCCGCAATCGCTTGGAGGCCGGAAAAATCTCCGGGAAAGACCAACAAGTCGACGAACAAGTAGACGATGGGAATCAACAATACGAGCGTGATGCTGGAGGCGACCGAAGAGAGCATAGCGCCCCACTTGGACAGTGGTCGGGCGTTGAGGTACTCTTTGGCAAGCCCGAAAGAAGACATACTCACGGGTTCCTCGCCGAAATGAGCCGAAGCAGGGGGCATCGACCGTGCCCCGACACGTTCAATTTATCATCCTTCGCAAAGTCTGTCTCAAAGGAAACGGAACTGTTGGGCAAAGCTTCGGCGACAAAGGCGTTAAAATCAGGCCAAATCGCGATCTTCGAACAAAAGGAGACCCACAAGAAGCGCGATTGTGGTGTAGAGGAGCGAATAGCCGCTCACGGTGGCGACGTACCCGGCGAACGACCAGAGATCCAACGGGGTCTCTCGGACGATGGCGGGACTCATTTTGAAAAACTCCAAAGCCGGCAACAGCGTGTCGAACGTTTGGGCCAAGAAGCGGATCAAACGGGACGAAGTGGACTGGGAATTCGCCGAGTTTTCGGTCACCCGCACCACGACCGGCGCGAGGTGGCCGAAGAAGTAGACGCAGAGCACCACCACCAAGTTGACCACGAACGGCAACCGCGTGGCCAAGGCCGTGGCGATCGCCACGAGTATCATCACTTGCCCGAAAACCAGGATGATGCCGAACTGGTGGGCGAACGACTCGGCCAGCCAAATGCTGGCCCCTTCGCTGAAAGTGCGCGCCGCACCGGCGGGCATCTGGGCGCTGGTCCACTGCACGAAGCCGTAATGGCCATCCGTCGCGTAAACGTTGTTGGCGTTGCCGTCCTGGCCGAACTTCGCCTGCATGGGCATCGGGTCGAACGCGCGATCTTCATTGATCGGGTCGAACGATGGTGCCACGACGAGTGCCAAGTTCAAATTCACCGAGAGCAATAAGCACAACGCACCGCACGCCATGAGAATGCCGATGAATTTGCCGATGAGGAACGACCTCCGGCTGATCGGTTTACTCATGACCGTGATGGCGGTACGCCCTTCGATTTCTTCGGAGATCGAGATGCTCGAAGCCAAGGTGCCGAAGATCAACCCGCACAGCATGATGATGTCGAAACCGATTTGCTTGAACATTTTGAAGTCGTCGCCGAACGTGAAGTACGGCAATACGACCGCAACCCAAGTGGCCCAAAAGCCGAAGTTGAACACGAGCCAAAACAGCGGTTGTCTCCAACCTTCCCGGTACGCCGCCAAGGCCACGGCGCCGGCCTTGGGGAATGCCAACGTCAGGAAGTATGGAGCGTAAATGAACAGGTCGATCAAGAGTTGGAGTTGGAGAATGCCACCGTAAACCCGGCCGTAGATACCCAGTTTGGTGGAGTCGCCCCGGTAGCCGGTGAAGAACGCCATCCCTTCGCCGAGAAGCAGAACGGCCAGCACGAAGTAGCCGATGCTTTTCGAATCCCGCAGCGTGTTGCGAAAGCCCTTGGGATCGAGCGCGAACAACCAAGGTAAAGCCGCGATCACTTGGATCACGGCTAAAATCATCCCGCCCAACTGCAAATTCGGGTTAGTCAGCCACGAAAACATAAGGCATCTCGGTCGACGGCGGTTCGGTGGATTGTTTCCATTACGCCGCAAGTCGCGGGCTGGTTCGTTCTCCCCCGGTGCCCCATTTCCGGGTGGAATCGCCGTCCATGTCCATCGGCGGCGTTTCGTTCCTATAACAGCATTCTGGCGATCCGGTATTTCAGTGCGGGGACGGAATGAAAACGCTCGACGAATTCCAGGCGGTCTATCACCTTCCCCTTTCCGAGTTGATCCTGCGGGCGGCCGGTGTGCACCAGGCCCATCGCGGGCACAACGACATCCAGCGCTGCGCGTTGTTGAGCATCAAAACCGGGGGCTGCCCCGAAGATTGCAAATATTGCAGTCAGAGCGCCCATTACGATTCGCCGGTCGGTCGGGAACCGTTGCTGACGGTCGACGAAGTCCGCGAGAAAGCGGAGCAGGCGAAGGCGAGCGGGGCGACGCGGTTCTGCATGGGCGCCGCTTGGCGGGCGCCGAAAGACGGCCCCGATTTCGACCGCGTCATCGACATGGTGCGCGTCGTCCGCGGGTTGGGGATGGAAGCCTGCGTCACGCTGGGAATGTTGACCGACGACCAAGCCCGGCGACTGAAGGACGCCGACCTCACCGCGTACAACCACAACCTCGATACCTCGCGGCGGTTCTACCCGGAGGTGATTACGACGCGGAAGTACGACGACCGCCTCGATACGCTGCGGGCCGTGGCCAAAGCGGGCATCAGCGTCTGCAGCGGTGGCATCGTCGGCATGGGGGAAACCGTCGACGACCGCCTGATGATGCTGGCCGAGTTGGCCCAACTCGAAACCCAGCCGGAAAGTGTCCCGATCAACTGCTTGATGCCGCAATCGGGCACGCCGTTGCAGATGGCGACCGATGTCGATTCCATCGAAATTGTCCGGCTGATTGCGACGGCCCGGATCGCCTTCCCGAAGGCCCGCGTGCGGTTGAGTGCCGGGCGTGATCGCATGAGCCGGGAACTTCAGATTTTGTGCTTCCTCGCCGGTGCCGACTCGGTGTTTTACGGCGACAAGTTGCTCACGGCGCCGAACCCGACGTCGACCGACGATGCGGCGTTGTTCCGGTCGATGGGTCTGCCCGAACCGGGGCTGGCGGCCGTATGAGTCTCACGGATCGGTGGTCGAGCGAGCTGCGTGAGCTTCGGAACCAGGGGCGGTACCGCTCATTGCGTGCCCCGGCCGGAATCGACTTCACGTCGAACGATTATCTCGGCTACGGAAAGCGATTCACTAACGACTCATCACTCCCCATCAGCGGGATGGCCTCGCGGTTGCTGCGGGGCCATCACGCCATTTGGGACGAGGTGGAATCGGCACTGGCCACCTGGCATGGTGCCGAAGCCGCGCTGATGATGTCCAGTGGCTACGCGGCCAACGAAGGGTTGCTGGCCACGGTGATTGAGCCGGGCGACTGGGTGGCCACCGACGAACTCAATCACGCCTGCATTCTCGATGGTCTCCGGCTCGTCCGGCCACGCAAGTTCGCGTTCCGCCACAATGACTTGAACCATCTGGAAGACGGCCTCCGGGCCGAGGTCGAACGGAACCGCGACGACCGGGAACGGTTCGTGGTCACCGAGTCACTCTTCAGCATGGACGGCGACCGACCCGACCTGCTGGCAATGGTTGAACTCAGCGAAAAGTACGGTGCCCACCTCGTTGTCGACGAGGCCCATGCCACCGGCTGCTACGGCGAATTCGGCTCGGGATGCATCGACGCTGCGGGCCTACGGCACCGTGTCCTGGCCACGGTTCACACCGGCGGGAAAGCGCTGGGCGTTCACGGAGCGTACATCGTCGGATCTCATCTGTTGAAAGAATGGCTCGTGAACCGCTGTCGCCATCTGATCTTCACCACGGCACTTCCACCGCTCATCGGTTCGTGGTGGTTGGCGATGTTGGCCCGAGTCCGCGTCGATTCCGAGAACCGAGCGATGTTGCACGCGAACAATGCTTACTTCCGCAAACGGCTCGCGGATTCTGGAGTGCAAGCGACCGGTACCGAATTTGTGGTACCGGTGATCCTGGGCGATGACGAAAGCGCCGCGGCGGTGGCGAGTCAATTGCAAACACGTGGGTTCGACGTCCGGGCGATTCGTCCGCCGACCGTCCCTGCGGGCACGGCGCGATTGCGAATTTCGATCCATGCTAACCACACCCCGGCCGAGATCGACGAACTTGCCACTGCGCTCCGAGAGGCGGTGACACCATGACGGGATTCGTCGTCGTGGGCACCGACACCGACGCGGGCAAAACCGGGTTCTGCGCCCAATTCTTGCACGCCTTCGCCGGACAGTTCGCGTACTGGAAGCCGGTCGAAACCGGAGATTCGGACACGGAAACAATCCGCCGATTGGTTCCCTCGGCGACGATCTTCTACCCGCTCGCACGCTTCGTAGAACCGGTTGCCCCAATGCTGGCGGCGAAACGCGCGGGCATGGCGATGCCGAGCATCGCGGAACTGATCGCGGCCATTCCCGATTCGCCGCTGCCGTTGCTGATCGAAACCTTCGGCGGGCCGCTGTCCCCGTTCACGGAAGACACGCTCCAAGTGGAGTTGGTTGCGGCACTCGGGTTGCCGACGATCTTGGTGACGTCTTCAAAAGTCGGGGCCGTCGCACGGGTTTTGCAAGCCATTGCCGGGATGCGAACTCACGGGGTTCTTCCGTCCGCCGTCGTGCTCCACGGGCCGCGCGATGAGTTTGCAGTCGGGCAAATCGAACGCCATGCGGAGTTGCCGGTCTTTTCAATTTTACCTTCTGAAACTTGGGATGCGACCGGCTTGCAGTCGACTGCGGAACGCAATGCGTACGAATTTAGCAGGATTGGGAATCATCTCCAATCTCAGACAAACCAGCCGAACGATGACGCCTGGGTTCGCCGGGATCGCGTGGCCGTCTGGCACCCGTACACCTCTTTGGCCGAACCGGATGATCCGCTGGTGGTCGTGGCTGCGGATGCTGAATTTCTCAAAGTCGCCGACGGTCGCAAACTGATCGACGGCATTTCGTCGTGGTGGACGATTCTGCATGAGCACCGCCATCCGCCGTTAATGGCTGCCCTTCACGCGGCCACTCGCCAGATGGATCATGTGCTCTTCGCCGGGGTCACGCACCCCCCTGCGATTATGCTTGCCGAACAATTGCTGGCCACGACACCGTGGCTCGGCGGCCGGGTCTTCTTCTCGGACAACGGCAGTACGGCGGTGGAAGTCGCACTCAAAATGGCCTACCAAACGTGGTGCCATCGCGGGGAACCGCAGCGCACGCTTTTCGTCGGTTTCGACAACAGCTACCACGGCGACACCTTCGGCGCCATGGCGGCCGGGCGTGACCCACTCTTCTTCGGCCCGTTCGATCCCCTGCTGTTCAAGACGGTGCAAATTCCCGTTTCGGCGGAGCGACTCGACGAGGTGTTAACCCAAAATGCGGGGCAAGTCGCCGCAGTGATCCTCGAACCGTTGGTGCAAGGAGCCGGGGGAATGCGAATGCACTCGCCCCAGGAATTACAGGCTATTTTTGAAGTGACGCGAGCGCACGGCGTCTTCTTTATCGCTGATGAAGTGATGACGGGCTGCGGACGCACCGGTTCGATGTGGGCGTTCGATCAAGCCGGAATCGCCCCCGATCTCATTTGCACCGCGAAGACGTTGGCCGGCGGTCTGTTACCCCTCGCGGCAACGTTGGTCTCACCGGATATCGTCGCCGCGTTCCAAACCGAGGATCGATCCAAGACGTTCTTCCACGGGCATTCGTTCACGGGTCACCCGCTGGCTTGCGCCGTCGCCGTCGCCAATTTCCACGAACTCGGCACGGGGCATTGGAAGGACGATGTTCACCGGATCGAAACCGTCTGGCGCGAACGACTGCAACCACTCGGAGCGCGAATTCAGGGGACGATCGCCGCACTCGAATTTGAATCGCCGGGAGGCTATTTGTCGGGGATCGGTCGACGACTCCGGCAGATCTGTCTGGGCCATGATGTGATGCTCCGACCGCTCGGAAATGTGCTGTATGCAATGCCACCCCTGCGGACGTCGGACACGTCGCTGCATCGGATCGCCGATGCGATGATCGCTTGCAACGAAGCGTTGCGGAGCCAACCATGACGCGAATTGCGAGCGTCGGCCACGCGGTACCGGATTGCCGGGTGACGAGTGCCGAATTGGAAGTTCAACTGGGACTGGAAGCCGGGTGGATCGAACGACGCACCGGTATTCGAGAACGTCGTCAGGCTGCAGCCGACGAAGCCACGTCCGACTTGGCCGTGCGGGCGGGGGCGATGGCTCTGCAGAACGCGGGGACAATCGGCATCCCCGTCGGATTGTTGCTCCTCGCCACGAGTACCCCCGATCATTTATTGCCGCCGACGGCGCCGCTGGTGGCCCATCGACTAGGACTCAGCCACTGCGGGGCCATCGATCTCGCCAACGCTTGCGGTGGGTTCTTGGCGGCGCTGGCGCTCGGTCATTCGTACTCCGTCACGCAGCGGTGTGCCGTGTTGATCATCGCGGCGAATGTGCTCAGTCGACGCATCAACCCGGCCGACCCGATGACCGCCGCACTGTTCGCCGACGGCGCCGGGGCGATGGTGCTGACTCCGAGTGACGATTCCGAGAACGACATCCTGGCGCTGCATCTCGATTCGAACGGTGCCCACTACGGGCAAATTATCATCCCCGCTGGCGGGAGCCGCGAGCCGACGACTGGCGATTCCGTGGCACTCGGCCGACACTGGATGCAGATGGAACGCGGGCCGGATCTCTTCCGCTTGGCCGTCCGTTCGATGGTGCGTGCCGGGGAAGTCGCGTTGCAATGGGCAGGGCTGACCAGCGCCGACATCGATTGGTGGGTGCCACACCAGGCCAACGCCCGGATCACCCGGGAAGTGGGAGAACGACTCGGAATCGGTGACGAACGAACCATTTCCATCGTCGAAGAGTACGGCAACAGTTCGGCCGCTTCCATTCCCCTGGCACTGTCACTCGCATGGCTGGATGGGCGAATTCAGCCGGGTCAACGAATCCTGCTCACCGCAGCCGGGGCTGGATTGGTCGAAGCGGGAGCGGTGATCCGCTGGCCGAGGAATTGATTCGGCATGCGGCTTCACAATCACGGGCATTCGGTTACTCGTTTTTTTCTATCTTATGCCGCCGATAAGTCGGAAAAAATCAACACGATCGGTTTAACCCGATGCGCAGGCATGGCAACCACCGCGATTCGACCCGTCACGCGTAGCCGATGCTCGCGCATCGGGTTAACCCGATGCGCGAGCATCGGCTGTTTCAAATTTTGGCACGCCCCTTGCACTTTCGATTACGACAACATTTGTCAGCATCTATTTCACGTTCGAGGATTCACCATGTCGTTCAAAGATAAAGTCATCGACGCCGGCCAAGCGGTGAAAGAAAAAGTCGTCGATGCCAGTCACGTGGTTGCCGACACGGCTAAAACCGCCGGCCATAAGATTGCCGATGGTGCCGAGCAGGCGACAGACTGGGTCAAGGACAAAACGGGTTTGGGCCACGACAAAGGTGTCGCAGGCATCCAGGAGCGGATGGATGTGATTGCGTCGTGCGGGAAAAAGATCGGGGTCGTCGATCACATTGAAGGCTCGAGCATCAAGCTCACCCGCAAGGACAGCACGGACGGCCAGCATCACTTCATTCCGACCGACTGGGTCGACCATGTGGACGGGCATGTCCACTTGAAGAAGAACTCCGTCGAAGCGGTGCAGGGCTGGAAGTC
>JANXWE010000120.1 GCA_025351325.1 Fimbriiglobus sp. | reverse complement strand
GTGAAGATCTTCCCGTTCATCTTGATCGTCTGGGTCGTGGCCGGGGCGATTCAGCCCGCAGTCGATCTGACGGCCGGCGAAAAGGAACGTGGCACCATGGAAACGCTGTTGATCTCCCCGGCGGAGCGGAGCGAAATCGTCGTCGGCAAGTTTGTGGCGGTCACGCTGTTCAGCTTCTGTTCGGTAGTTTGGAACGTACTCTGGCTGACGATCGCCGCGGTGTTGTTCGGGACGTGGCTCGGGGCACCGGTGGTGAATCTGCCCGGCGTACTCGGTTGCGTGGTGCTTGGGTTGCCCATCGCGATGCTGTTCAGTGCCATCAGCCTTTCACTCGGCGTCTTCGCCCGCAGCATGAAGGAGGGCCAGTACTACCTGATGCCGCTGATGTTGGTGGCGATGCCGCTGGCGTTCTGGGGCATGCTGCCGGGTGCCGAGTTGAACTTGGGGATGAGCTTCGTGCCCGTGACCGGGGCGATGCTGCTGCAGCAGAAATTGCTCGCGGTCTCCCCCGATCCGATCCCGTGGATCTATTTCCTGCCGGTGCTCGGTTCCCACGCCGTGGCCATTGCCATAGCGTTGACACTGGCCATCTTTCAGTTCCAGCGCGAGAGTGTCCTCTTCCGGGAAACGGGGCCGGCCAAATCGGGCGGTGCCGGACTATTCGGCAAGCTCTTTCGCCGGAAAGCCGTGAAATGAAGCTTTTCATGGTCGAACCGACCGTCAGCGACTTGCCGAACAGCATCGCCTGGTACACGGCGGTTCTCGGATTGACGCTCACGTTGATGGACGACGCCCACGGCTTCGCTTTGCTGGAAGGGGCGGCTGGGCGCATCTCGCTGAAGCTCGGAACCGTCCGAGCGGGTGGCGTCCGATTGCATTTCGAAGTGGCCGACCTCGACGGCGAATTGACCCGATTAGCCGCTTTCGGCATCCGGCCAGTTTCGCAACTCAAGACCAGTGCCGAGGGGTACCGCCGAGCCGTGCTGCACGATCCGGACGGGCACGAGCTGCTGCTATTCGAGTGGGTGAAGGATTAATCGGGCAGTGCGATGATTGGCTGTTCGAAAAATAGGTTATGGGGGAGTCGTTTTTTCGGCGGCTGGATGCCTTTAACTTCTGGTAATCCGTAATGAGAAACGTAAAACGCTCGCGGATCGCAAAAGATATTGTGATGACACTTGTATTCAACAACACTTTTGGCGGTCGCAGGTATTTTGTCACGCCCGATGAACGTCGCGTCAGAATCGATCCTCTTCAAAAAATAGTCCTTGTGGGGTGACTTGTCATAACTGAGTTGAATGGTGGTCAATTGAAAAAATAGTGGATCGAATCGAAACTCGGCGGATTCGAGACGATAGTGATGATCGCCGTTGAGGGTCAATGAACCCGAAATGACTCCGCGGAACTTCTCTTGTTCGCCTGGCGTCAAGTCTGCTCGGAGGCCAAACGCAATCCGGATCAAGCCTCCAGCAAGCGGTTCAATTTTGGTGATGTCACTGATTTTTGGATCGATCAAATCCGAAATACTGAACGTGTCTGTGGGGAAGAGCCAGGGCAAACAGACTCGTGTTTTCACACGTTCGGTCAGTTTCTCAGACCAGTTCGGTTCTTGTGTTTTGGGAGGATCTGGAGCGACGAATTGATTCAGGTCTTTTGCATCGAGTAAGCTTGCTGAGTAGTGTTCGTTCGCGACGAATAAGGACCGGCCGTCGAATACCCGTTTGCCGTCATCGGTCAGATGTGTGCGAGATTCGACTAGATATCCGGCCGGCGTCATGGTTTGTTTAGTACTGCTTTCCGTCGCAATTTTCTGCGGCCCGTTCCATGCACCACGAGTTAACTTCGTGGTCGATTCGTATCTTCCAGAGTTCACCGATTTGGGAATCGATACCCAAGTTTCACGAATCTCTCGTAGTTGAGCTTCGATTGGTGTATCGGCTCGGACTGGGGCGAAAGCGAAGCCAGTGAAGAGTATAGCAAAAACGTATTGGTGATAGGAATGGTGCATGCAAGTGATCCTGAGTTATCAACACCCTAACAGGCCCGAAACCCATTTCAAGCACAATCTGCAAAATAACAATCAAGCGATCACCCCTCCGATTAACTCCCGCAAATGATGGATACCGAACTGGGCGTTGGTTTCGACTTCGCGGTGGCTGAGGGGGTTCGCGGTGAGGCCGGCGGCTTTGTTGGTGATGCACGAAATCGCCAGAACTTCCAGGCCCAAGTGGGCGGCGGCTTCGGCTTCCACCGCCGTCGACATGCCCACGGCATCGACACCGCACGCGGCCAAGGCGCGGATTTCGGCGGGGGTTTCGTAACAGGGGCCGGTGAGCGCGGCGTAGCCACCGAACCGAGGTGCGTTCGCCAGTGTTCGGATTTTCACCAAGCCGGCCGGGGAATAGATCCGCGTCGGCGTGGATAAACTCTTCCAATCGTTGGGGCCGAGCAGTTTCCAGTGCCGGTCGATGACCAGGAGGTCGCCGGGGTTCAGTAACGGGTGCAACCCCCCGGCGGCGTTCGTCAAAATGAGTTGTTCGACCCCGAGTTCGGCAAAGAGGTGGACCAAGCGGGTGACCCGTTCGACCGGGTGGCCTTCGTAGAAATGAACCCGACCATGAGCGACGAGCAGCCCTGCCGTTCCGGCTCGGCACAAGTCGAGCCGGCCACGGTGCCCGGCCACGGTGGTCGACACGAGACCAGGAATATTAGCATAAGCCACCGATGCGAGGATGTCATATCCGTCGGCGACGGCGCCCAAACCCGAACCGAGTACGATGGCCGCACACAGCGGTTCGGCCTGTGCGGCGGTCACGAATTCGTGGAACAGGCCGCTCATGCCGGTTCGTCGTCGCTGTCGTCGCTTTGGGGCAAGAATGGGTCGGCTGAATCTGGAAGGAGCTGTTTCACCCGCACGGCTTGGGCGATCAACTCGGCGCACTCGGCTTCGCCCAACCGTCCGGAATTCAGCAATAAGTCGTACTGGCTCAGGTCGTCCGGGTCGGAACCGACGAGCGCGATTTGCAGAGCGCTGCGGACGCGATCCCGGGCCGCGACTTCGATCTCCGCTTCGGCCGGGGTCAGCCGCAACCACTGGGAAAAGTAAGCGACACGCTGTTCCAGCGGAGCAATCACCCGGACGTTGATCGTGGTGGCGGTCGGCAGGAGTTCACCGACGCCACGGCCGACGAGGACGACGTCGCCTTTGGCGGCCAACACGAAAGCGAGCCGCAAGAGTTCCGTTTGATCGCCGCCGCTGAGGTGGCGGGCATCCAACTGGCGGTCGTGATCGAGGTTCGCCCAAGCGATCGCTTCGGCGGGCACGTCGGCGAGCATTTCCGCTTTGGCCGATTCATTTTGGACGAGGTAGCCGAGCATCTCTTGATCGAAGACCTGCCAGCCGAGGAGTTGGCCGACCCGTCGGGCGATGCGACCGCCACGGGCACCGGCTTCACGGCTGATGACGACGGTCAACGCACGCGGCGGGCGTATGGCAACAACGGTCTCTTGACCCCGGTAGCCGTGCAAGGGCGTGGACGTCAGCAGGTCATCGGGGGTGAAGGCAGAAGCGATCCGAACCATACTGGATACCTCGAACGAGAGGGTCAGCTACCGTCTTTGGGTTCTTGACGACCGAAGAGCCACATCCCAATTAAGGTGAGCACAATCGATACCACAATCAGGGTGAACCAAGCCGTTGTTGGGTCGGTCGGCGCAAACACGTCGACGCTTTCCGGCTTCACCCGGGCAATGTCGGAGGCAGTCTCATTATAGAACAGCGAACGGACGTAGAAGCTCAGGCTCAATTGCTTCAAACTCCCGGGCAACGCACCGACCAGCAGTTCGAAGAAGAAGACATAAACCAAGCCGACGACGGCCGGCCAGCGGAAGATGGCTCCGATCAGGTGGAAGAGGCTTCCGAAGGCCACCGATCCGGCGAGGACAGCGGGCCAGTATAGCAAGAGCGCGCGGCGACCGAGGTCGCCGCCGCACAGGCACATCGCGGTGAACGCCAAACCACAAACGCCGATGCACCAAGGCATGGTTCCCAAATATTTGGCGAGGTAGACCGCCCACCTCGGCAAAGGTCGGGTCAGCAGCCAGATGAGGGTTCGGCCGTCCCGCTCGGCCCCCATCGCCCCGGAAGCGTATGCCAAGGTGAGTAAGGGGAGTAGGAACGAAAGGAAGTAGCCAAAGACGACCACTCGGACGAACGAGAGAAAGGCGTAGTCGTTGAGGAATTCTTCGTCTTGTAGCATCGCCCGGAACGCACTGGCTACGGCGACTTTGAGTCCGAAGCCTTCCGGGGTACTCGGGATCACCTCGTACATCGGCAGGCGTTCTTCGCCGTATTGCCGGTAGGTCATGGTGATCGGTTCGTTGCCCTCTTTGTCTTTCGGGTTGCTCACTTTTCGGGTGCGCGTTTCCATCCGCCAGCCGACATCGCTGTGGCTGACGACGAACACCAAGCCCGAAAGGATGGCGAGCAAACCGAAGGCGACCCAACCGAGCTGGCGGACTTTGCCGTGCCGTTGCAGCGAGAAGAGTAACAAGGCCCAGAACGCTCGGAACACGGACGGCGACGACGTTGGCATTCCCATTCCCGGTCGGTTCCTTTGGCGACAAGGTTCCTT
Organism: Fimbriiglobus sp.; assembly: GCA_025351325.1. Taxonomy (GTDB): domain Bacteria; phylum Planctomycetota; class Planctomycetia; order Gemmatales; family Gemmataceae; genus JALHQU01. The sequence goes on along the minus strand of JANXWE010000120.1, from coordinate 1,470 downwards.
GGCCCGTGCCAAAATCAGACCACCCTCATCCGTCGTGGGAATTATACAAAGCGACGGCGGCTTCACGAGCGGCGTCCGGGGTCAAAAGTTCCCCGACGGCCATTCGAGAGCTGATTTCGTCCACAACTGTTGTCCGGATGTCGGGCGTTTGTTTCAACGCTTCGAGCAGTCGGGCCAATTCGAGCACCGGGGCTGCGAACGAGACGATCCGTTCGGTTGAACCGGTCGATGTCACGCACGTGGCCACGTCGGCTTGGTTGGAAGCCGGCCCATTCGAGGAATCAATCCGCATCGGGGGAATCCAGTTGACAGTCTCAAGACGGGTTCTTGTCTCAGCACAATTCTCTTATCGAAGCTTCTTGGGGTTTGTTGCGAGGTTTGTCGGTCGAATTGTCGAAGTCGAGAAATCACGCCTCACCCAAGTTCGCGGAGTCGGAATCGGGCCGCTTGGGCCACGTTCGTAATTTTCAGCTTGCAGCTGAGCGACAATTCCGGAAACCGCGCCGAAAGCGCGCGGAAATCACTGAAAAGCATCGACAATCTTCATGTATGGAAGGGGATGAAATCAAATTCCCTTCCCGCGACTGCCGGGCCAGTTGGATCGCCAAACTGCGGTCGCCGATCAATGGCACCGATTCGATTTTCACTCCAGTGATAGCCAATATGCTCGACATCCTTATTCCCCGTGATCGACTGGCCACGGCGCAAATCGCCATGCCGAATACCTTCGCCCAAGGGACGGCGATGGCTCGTCATCTGGCCAGTTTTATAGACACTTCCATTGTGTTGGCCGAGGAGTGGGACGAACTCGCCCCGTTGGGTAAGGCGCTCTGCTGCGAATCGCCGTCGGCGGAGGAACTCATCGAACGACTGATCGACCACAATTTGCTTACCGCGTATCAGGGTGAATTGATTCAAGCCGGTCGGCAAGACGAAATCATTGTCGGTTCCTATCGGCTCCTTCAGCCGATCGGTCGCGGTGGGATGGGGATCGTCTATCTGGCGGAGCACACCCACCTCCGACGCCGCGTCGCGATTAAAATGACGGCTTATCCGGCGGAGATGCACCCGCGGATGACGCACCGCTTTTTCGCCGAAGCCCGTTCGGTAGCCCGTTTGCAGCACCCGAATATCGTGGCGTGCCTAGATGCCGGCCGGCACGCGAGTATCAAACCGAATCGCCCCGTCACCGATTACTTCGTGATGGAATATGTACCGGGGCAAGATCTCGATGGCCTGGTGCGCAACGGCGGGCCGCTCCCCGTCCACCGGGCTGCCGACATCTTTCGGCAAATCGCCGACGCCTTGGCCGAAGCCCACCGGCATGGTTTGGTGCACCGCGATTTGAAACCGTCGAACATCATCGTGACGCCCGACTGGCAGGCGAAGCTCCTCGACTTCGGGTTGGCCCTGCACCCGCGCCATGCCCTGACGGAACCGGGCACGCTCCTCGGCACCGTCGGCTACATG
>JANXWE010000090.1 GCA_025351325.1 Fimbriiglobus sp. | reverse complement strand
GACTGCTTCTCGCCGGAGGAGTGCCGGAACTACTTCGCGAGCTGCGGTTATTCGTCCGCTACATCAGCGTGAGAACCGCTCTAAAAACTGGTCGCCACGTCTGCAAAAACTCCAAGTGTCGTTGCCACACCTTTGCTGCTGGATGCTTCGCTTGGAAACCTCACATGACAACCTGCTGGATTCTTTTCCGCGTTTCAGAATCCGGCAGCGGACGCTGACCGGCTCGCCGGGTTGTAGGGTGGTTGGCGAATTCCGTAAAACGTCCCCCACCAAATGAGGTTCCGTGAGGTGTCTATGTCCGCCTTCCCGACGACGCGTGGCCGGCCGCTGCCTTTAGGTTCCAGCCGTGCCCCCGGTGCCGTCAATTTCGCCGTGATCAGCCGCCACGCCGAAAGCGTGACGCTCGTGATTCTGCCGGAAGCGGGCGGCTCGCGGCCGATGGCAGAGATTCCGCTGGATCGCAAGGCCCACCGCACCGGCGACCACTGGCACATCCGCGTCGAGGGGCTGCCCGAGTTGTTCTGCTACGGGTTCCGCGTGTCCGGCCCCAAGGGGCCGATGAACCGCTTCGACCCGACGCGGTTGCTGATTGACCCCTGCGCCACCGCCATTTCCAACGGGGCCGACTGGGCCAGCACCTGCGAAGTCGACCCCGAACGCACCAGCCGGCGCAGTTTGTACGTTCGTTCGGGGCCATACGATTGGGGCACCGATGCCCAGTTGCACACGAAGCCCGAGGATTCGATCATCTACGAATTGCACGTGCGTGGATTCACCATCGGCCGCAATGCGCACGTCGCCGCACCGGGAACTTTTCGGGGTTTGATCGAAAAGATCCCGTACTTATCGTGGCTCGGCATCACCGCTGTGGAATTGTTGCCGGTGTTCGAGTTCGACGAGTGCGACTGCCCGTTCACCGACCCGGACACCGGTGCGAAGCACTCGAACTTCTGGGGGTACAACCCCATTGGCTTCGCAGCACCCAAAGCGGCGTTCGCCGCATCGGGGGCCACCCACGGCCAGGACGACGAATTCCGCGACATGGTGAAGGCCTTCCACGAGGCCGGCATCGAGGTCTACCTCGACGTGGTCTTCAACCACAGTGGTGAAGGAGACGACCGTGGCCGGACGTATCACTTCCGCGGCTTCGACAACGACCTGTACTACCTGCTCGACAAAGAAGGCCGCTACCTGAACTACTCCGGCGTCGGCAACACGATGAATTGCAACCACCCGATCGTCCGCGAGCTGATCCTGACCTGCCTGCGCTACTGGGTGACGGACATGCACGTCGACGGCTTCCGCTTCGACCTCGCTTCGGTACTCGGGCGGGATCGGCGCGGGGACGTGATGGCCAACGCCCCGGCCATCGAGATGATCGCGGACGACGGCATCCTCGCCAGCACCAAGTTGATCGCCGAGCCGTGGGACGCGGGTGGTGCCTACCAAGTGGGGCAGTTTGCGGCGGGCAACCGCTGGGCCGAGTGGAACGACCGCTACCGCGACGACGTCCGCAAGTTTTGGAAGGGCGACCTCGGCCTGACCGCGCTGATGGCCAGCCGGGTCTGCGGCAGTGCCGACATTTTCGGCCCCGTCGGTGGCACGCCCGGCCAGACGATCAACTTCATCACCTGCCACGACGGCTTCACGTTGATGGACTTGGTGAGCTACAACGAGAAACACAACGAGGCCAACGGCGAGGGCAACCGCGACGGCCACGGGGATAACTGTTCGTGGAACAGCGGGGCCGAAGGGCCGACGGTCAAGCCGGCGATCCGTGCGTTGCGAGAACGGCGGGCCAAAAGCTTGATCGCCACGCTGCTCTTGTCGCAGGGCGTGCCGATGATTCTGGCGGGTGACGAGCATTTGCGCACCCAAAAGGGGAACAACAACGCGTGGTGCCAAGACAACGAACTGTCGTGGCTCGACTGGAGCCTCGGCGATAGCAACGCCGGGTTTGTCCGCTTCGTGCGCGAACTCATCTGGCTGCGGAAGCGGCATCCGGTGCTGCGGCGCAGCAGTTTCTTGCAAGGGACGATCACTCCGCTCACGTCGGACATCCGATGGCACGGCACCGTGCCGGACGAACCCGATTTCAGCCCGGAATCGCAACTTTTAGTCTACACCTTGGATGGTCGATTCCACGGCCGCGATGACTTGGAACTGGTCGCCCCGGACAACGACTTTCTGGTGGTGATGAACGGCGCGGCCACCGCGGATACTATCGCGGTGCCGAAATCGCCCACGGGACGACGCTGGCGGCGGTTGATCGATACGGCGGCGGCCAGTCCGGACGATCTATTCGCGGAAAGTTTGGGGGCTGTCGTGACTTCGGGCGCTCCGATCATCGTGGCGGCTTTCGGCTTGGTGGTTCTCATATCGGAGTCGTAAGTTTCGTCCGGTTCGTGAAAAACAGGATGGGTCTTCTCAATCCGTGTGAAGAGTTGTTAACAGTCCGTCCGGTATTCCGCCCAATCTGCCCAGCTTTTCCGGGCAGAATGTGCACGAAGTTGCCAGCATAGTTGGCTTGAGCGGCGACTGTGTGCCATGCTTTCCACAGCCCTCGATATCCCATTTGTCGAGGTTCTGGCCGGGATGGTGCCGAAATGAATATCTGCCCGATTTGTCTCTTTGTGAACTCGAACGGCGCGGACGCCTGTGCCCGCTGCGGGAAGTTCAAATTCCGCGAGAACGGCGTCGCCACGGCGACGGCCGACCCACCGCAACTCAACCCGACCCTCATGGTCACGCCCAGTCCGTACCAGCCCGATAGCCACTCGACTCCGCGCTCGGAAACGTCGCCGTCGGTGTTGACCCGGCTGTCCGGAAGTATGAAGCACACCGACGCGATTCGGTCGACGCCCAACACGTTCGATTCCCCGACGAAGCATACCCTCAGTAGCGATACCGCGGCGGATCGGTCGACGCCCGCACCCGGCACCCGGATCGTGGTGAAGCCGAAACTCGAGGTCATTCGCGGGGAGAAGTTGGGGGTCAGCTTCCCGATTTTGGAAGGGAAGAATTTGATGGGGCGGACGGTGCATCAGCCCGTCGACATCGACCTCACCAGTCAAGAGCCGGTGGAGCGCGTCTGGACATCCCGTCAACACTCGTGCATCCAATTCGACGGACGCATGGTGTTGATCGAAGATTTGAACAGTTTGAACGGAACCTTCGTCAACCGCACGCGGCTCTTCCCGGGCCAGCAGCGTGTCCTGCAACCCAACGACGTGATCCAAATCGGTACGGTGCAAATGCGCCTGACCCTGCAAACCGAACGGGTCGATTGCAATTGAATGGGGCCGGGTTCTCAAGCTCGACCCCGTAATTCCGTCGAACTGAGGTCGAGTCGGAAATCCTGCTCCGTCAGCACTTCAAATAGTTCACCGGGATTTCCCCACGTTTGGAAGACTCCGGCGGCATCAATGCGGCCACCGACGATGAACCGACAGCCCTGTTCGGCGATGGTGCGCAGACTGGCATCCCGTGCGGCTTCGTCGGCGTAATATTTGGTGTCGAGTAGGCGCACGGCGGTATCGTATCCGACGACGAACCAAGCTCCCGGGAAGAGTACCGACTTCCGCTCGAAGACGGCGGCACGGGTGATCCAAAGTGGGGCGAAGCCACGAAATTGTTCGGCACGCTCTTTCCAAACCGACTCGGGCAACTCGGGTTTATCCACGTTGGTCAGGCTCAGTTCAAAATGCACCGGCCGCTGGAACTTCCGTTCCACCACGGCCGCGAGAGTCCGGTGCCCATCGTGGAGCGGGTTGAACGAGCCGGAAAGAATCGCCATTGGTTCCGGGGGAACGGTCGTCACGATGGTGCCATCCGGCCTGTGCAGTCGAACTTCTTGCATGGCGTGTGGTGGACTCCGGCGCGGTTCGTAAAACAGCAATTGAAAATATCGGTCGTGCTCAGGGTGACGTGTGCGTTTTCTATTTCTCGGGGATATCGTCGGCTCGCCGGGCGTGGCGGCCGTCAAAAAACTGTTGCCCGGAATCCGGCTCTCGGAGCGACTCGATTTCATAGTCGCCAACGGCGAGAACGCCACCAACGGTTCCGGTCTCAGCCCGAAAGATTACCGCCAACTCCGTTCGGCCGGCATCGACGCGATCACGCTCGGCGACCACATTTATAAGAAGCAAGAAATCGCCGACGTCATGGCGAACCCGCTGGAGCCGATCTGCAAGCCCGCCAATTTCCCGTCCGGATCGCCGGGCCGCGATCACGTCGCTTGGACTGTGAACGGTGTGGCCGTCGTCGTGATCTCGGTGATGGGGCGCACGTTCATGCGATCCGTCGATTGCCCATTCGCCGCCGTGGATCGGGTGTTGAAGGCTCTGCCGGATAGGCCGCGCATCGTGCTCGTCGATATTCACGCCGAGGCCACGGCCGATAAATATTTGATGGCCCATCACTTGAAGGGTCGTGTCACCGCCGTACTCGGCACGCACACCCATGTACCGACGGCCGATGAACAGATTCTAGCGGGTGGCACCGCATTCCAATGCGACGTCGGGATGTGCGGGCCGTACGAAAGCATCCTCGGCCGGCGCGTGGATCGGGTGCTGAGCACCGCGATCACGTTCATCCCCAGTTCATTCGACGTGGCGACCGGGGATGTCCGACTGTCCGGCGCGATCGTCGACGTGGATGATGCGACGGGTTTGGCGACGGGGATTCGGCGGGTACAATTTTTGGAGGCGGGATAATGACTCGTTCTTGGCAACCGAATCGACCTTCATCATCATGCGGGGAGACCTCACCCCCCGGCCCCCTCTCCGAAACGGAGAGGGGGAGAATCCCACGGGACTCCCCATGACCAACCTCGCCGTCGATCTCGGGCCACGAAGTTACCCCATTCAAATTGGTTCCGGGTTCACTGCGGCCATCGGGGCGTTCGCTCGAACCGTCGCCCCCCAATCCGAACTCGCGCTCATTGTGACCGATGAAAATGTCGACCCGCATGCGCCGCCGTTGGCAGAGTCGTTGAAGGCCGCCGGGTTTAGGACTTCCACGGTGATTTTGCAACCGGGCGAAGCAACGAAATCGCTGACCTGGGCCAACGAACTGTACGACGAACTCGCGGAACTGAATGCCGACCGGCGGACGTTGGTCGTCGCTCTCGGCGGCGGTGTCATCGGTGATTTGGCGGGCTTCGCCGCCGCGACGTACAACCGGGGCCTGCCCCTGTTCATGGTGCCGACGACTCTCCTCTCCATGGTCGATTCCAGCGTCGGCGGTAAAGTCGGTATCAACCACGATCGTGGCAAGAACCTCATCGGGGCCTTCCATCAGCCCGCCGGCGTCGCCATCGATCTCGACTATTTGAAGAGTTTGCCCGACCGGGAATTCCGCAGCGGGTTAGCGGAAGTTGTGAAGTACGGCGTCATCCTCGATGCGGAGTTCTTCGACTATTTGGAACGGAACAGCGCCGCAATTTTGGCCCGTGACCCGGCGGTTCTCGAAACCATCGTCACACGATCCTGTGCTCTCAAAGCGCACGTGGTGGAACGCGACGAACGCGAAGAAACCGGCCTGCGGGCGATGCTGAACTACGGGCACACCTTCGCGCACGCGTTCGAAATCATCGCGGGCTATGGCACCTGGCTGCACGGCGAAGCGGTGTCGGCGGGGATGGTGTGTGCCGCGCAGTTGGCGCAAAACTTGGGCCGGGTGCCGGATGGATTCGCCGCCCGGCAGATGAACTTGCTCGAGCGGTTCGGCCTGCCGATTCAGCCGCTGCCGGAGTGGGATGCGGGCGAAATGGTCGACGCCATGCGACGCGATAAGAAGTCGCAAGCCGGCCGGTTACGCTTCGTGCTGCCGACGAAACTCGGCCATGTGGAACTCGTCGATGGCATTGATGAAGCCGAAGTCCGGCGGGTGCTCGGTCACTGATCCGTAAACTATTCATTCTGAGATCCATTCCTTACGAGCTAGGCGGGTTTAGGCGTGCGCACACTCATTACAGGCGGAGCGGGGTTTGTCGGGTCGCACTTGTGCGACCGGTTCTTGGCCGAAGGCCACGAGGTCATCTGCGTCGACAACTTCATCACGGGGCGACCGACGAACATCCAGCATTTGCGAAACGACCCCGACTTCCAGATCATCGTCCACGACGCTTCGGAGCCGCTCTTCGTCGACGGACTCATCGACAACGTGCTGCACTTCGCCAGCCCGGCCAGCCCGGTCGATTACGTCAAAAGCCCCATCCAGACGCTCAAAATCGGCTCGCTCGGCACCCACGTCGCGCTCGGCATCGCCAAGGCCCACGGAGCTCGATTCTTGCTGGCCAGCACCAGCGAAGTCTACGGTGACCCGGTCGTTCACCCGCAGACCGAAGACTACTGGGGCAACGTCAACCCCGTCGGTGAACGCAGCATGTACGATGAAGCCAAGCGCTTCGCCGAAGCGATGACGATGGCCTACCACCGCGAGCACGGCGTGAACACGCACATCGTCCGCATCTTCAACACATACGGCCCGCGCATGCGGCTCGACGACGGTCGGGTACTCCCGAACTTCGTCGGCCAAGCCCTGCGTGGCGAACCATTGACGGTTTACGGTGAAGGCCAACAGACCCGCAGTTTCTGCTACGTCACCGACTTGGTCGACGGCATCTTCCGGCTGTTATTCAGCGACTACCATTTGCCGGTGAACATCGGCAATCCGTCCGAAATCACCATTTTGCAGTTCGCCGATGAGATCCTGAAACACACCGGGAGCAAGAGCACCATCGTCAAGCGGCCCTTGCCGCCCGACGATCCCAAGCAGCGCAAGCCGAACATCGGCCTCGCCCAGAAATTGCTCGGCTGGGAACCGAAGATCGACCGTCAAGAGGGGTTGAAGCTGACGCTCGACTACTTCCGCACGAAGGTGTGAGGTAGAATGTCTGGAACGCATTGATCGGAGGGGGACATGACGATTTCTGGAGTCGTAATGAATGGTCGGGTCGAGTTCACGGAACGGGTGAATCTACCGGACGGTACGCCGATTTCGGCGGATCTCGTCCAAATCGAGCCGCTGGCCGAGTTGTACGACCGCGGACAGACGCTCCGCGAATTACGCGAAGCCCGCGCGGATCTGCGCGCCGGCAACGCCCTCGATGCCGAAACGGCCTTCGCCCGCTTGAACGCCGAATTCGGGTTTGACCCGGTGATCGAGGACTAGCCGTGGCCCGTTCCGTCGTGACATCCGCCGCCGCGATCAACGATATCCGCGGAGCGGTCAATTGGCTCAGGCGGAATCTGTCGGATGCATCCGCGACGAAATGGAATGCTTCGATACAGTACGCGATCTTGAATTTGTCTCACAACGCCGAGCGCTGGCCGGAGGCGGATGAGGCCACGGATCTCGGATTCGATCTCCGGGAAATGCTCCACCGGAAGCGGCCGCACGTTTATGGATCCTCTTCACCATCGAAGGTGAAATAGTCGAAATTGTCCGCGTTTTACACGCAGCACGTGATCGCTTGATCGCAGACGACTTTTGACGCGATCGCTTTTGGAGAGTTGGCTGGGCGATGAAATAAAATTACGGCACCTGAAGCGGGAGATTCGCATGTTGCTTTCCGGGGTGGTGATGAACGGGCGGGTCGAGTTCACGGAGGCGTCGACCCTGCCGGACGGCACGGAGGTGGTCGTCGACGTGGTGCGGCCGCGGGAGGCGGACGGGGAGACTCGCGAGGAATTCCTGCAGGGTCTGCGGGAATCGATCGCCAATGCCGATGCGGGAAAAGGCCTTGTCGATGCCCGAGAATTTTTGGAGCAGTGGGGCCGTGAGATCGCGGCTCGAGAGGCCGGCAATGAGACGGGCCAATGAGCTTCCGAGTCGAATTTGAAGCGAATGCACGCTGGGACATCGAAAAAGAAGCGAGGTATTTACGCCGCGAAGTTGGAGCTCGCGCCGAAAATCGATGGCGTGGCCAAGTCGACCGTTTCATAATTCAACTCGAAACGGATCCGCACCCCTACGCTCGCGCCGAAGAGGCCGACGATCTCCAGCGTGATCTTCGAGAGCTGATCATCGGCAAGAAACGAGGCACGACCCACCGTGTTCTTTTCACAATCCGCGGTAACCTCGTTGTGGTGCACCGGATTCGCCAAGCCGCCCAAGACCGACTCGCTGAAGATGACCTCTAAGAATAACACCGCCAAGAGTGATGAAGCTAAGGCTCGACTACTTCCGCACGAAGGTGTGAGGTAGAATGAATTGGGCAGTTGATTGATACAACTCGTTGGTGAGGAAACGTGAAAGCAACCGAAGCCAAACTGCTCGAATTTCTCAAGAAGTCGTCGCAGTTTGTGATCCCGATCTACCAGCGGATGTATTCTTGGAAAACCAAGGAAAGCAAAAAACTCTGGGACGACGTCATCCGCACGGGGCGCAACGAAGCGATCTCGGTGCATTTCGTCGGCTCGATCGTTTATATCGAAGCCAATGATTACACTGTCACGCTCCAACCTCCGCTGCTCGTCATCGATGGGCAGCAGCGGCTCACAACCCTGACGCTGTTGCTGGCGGCGCTGGCGAATGCCCTCGAGACGCGTCAAGAAACGGATCAGGAACCGGTCGACGGCTTTTCGCCGCGCAAGTTGAGGAACCACTATTTGCTCAACCCGGAGGAAACGGGGGATAGGCATTATAAACTCATCCTGTCCCAAACCGATAAAGCGTCTCTGATCGCAGTCGTCGGGCGGATCGATGCACCAGCGGAAGCATCGTTGCGGATCGCGAAGAACTACGAATTGTTCCGAAAGTTGATCGCGGATTGTCAAGACGACCTCGTACCACTCTGCAAAGGGCTGGCGAAACTCGTTGTCGTCGATGTCGCGTTGAAGCGTGATCTCGATAACCCGCAGCTCATTTTCGAGAGCATGAATTCGACCGGACGTGAGCTCAGCCAAGCGGATTTGATCCGGAATTTTATATTGATGGGTTTGGAACCCGCCGTTCAAACCAGACTGTACGAACAGTACTGGCGGCAAATGGAGTTGGAGTTCGGGCAAGAGGCCTACGGGGTGAATTTCGACGGCTTCATGCGGCACTACCTCACCCTGAAAAACGGCGGAGAAATCCCGAAACTCGACGACGTCTATGAAAAGTTCAAAACCTATTCCCAACCGTTTATCGAGACGGCCAACGGGGTCGAAGGCGTCGTCAAAGACATTCGCAATTTTGCGAAGTACTACTGCTCGATGGCGCTCGGGAAAGAACCCGACGCCGACCTCAAATCCGCGTTCGACGACCTGCGCGAATTGAAGGTCGACGTCGCGTACCCGTTCCTCCTCGAACTCTACGACGACTACGCGCAATCCCGGTTAACGAAATCCGAATTCGTCGAAGCCGTCCGGCTGGCGGAATCGTACGTGTTCCGCAGATCGGCTTGCTCGATCACGCCGAATTCGATGAACATGACCTTCGCCAATTTCACCAAGGCGCTCGACAAAGCCGATTACCTCGAAAGCGTCCGTGCGCACTTTCGGAGTTTGCCATCGTACCGCCGCTTCCCGTCGGACGACGAGTTCCAGCGCGAGCTGCCACTCCGCGACCTCTACAACTTTCCCCGCCGCTCGTATTGGCTGCGCCGACTGGAAAACTTCGGTCGAAAAGAGCTGGTCTCATTGATCGATTACACGGTGGAGCACATCCTGCCGCAGAACGCCAACTTGTCCGCGAGCTGGAAAGCGGAATTGGGGGCCGACTGGCAGCGGATCCAGCGGGACTGGCTGCACAAATTGGGGAACCTCACGCTGACCAAGTACAACTCCGATTACAGCGACAAGCCGTTTTCCGAGAAGCAAAATATGGAAGGCGGCTTCGCAAACAGTCCGTTGAACTTGAACGCCGGGCTGGGCAAAGTCGAAAAGTGGAACGAACAGGAGATTGCATCGCGTGCGACCCGGTTGGTCGCAATCGCGGTGCGCGCTTGGCCCGCTCCGCTTCCAAGCAGTTCGACCGACCTGTCAACGACGACGAAGCAACTTGGTGCCAAGGCTTACTCGATCCAAAATCATCCCCGATTGCTGAGCGGCATGCCACAGATCCTGTTCGATGCGCTGCGGAAAGAAGTCCTCGCCCTCGACCCTTGCGTCACGCAGGAATTCTTCAAGCAATACATCGCGTTCAAGGCGGAGACCAACTTCGTCGATGTTGAACCGCGGGCCAAGCGGTTACTGTTGACCTTCAATCTGGCATTCGCGGAGACGCGCGACCCGAAAGGGCTATGCAAAGATGTGACAGATCTCGGGCACCAGGGCAACGGCGATGCCCAAATCGGCTTCGGATCGCTTGAGGAACTGCCGTACGTGATGGGCTTGGTTCGGCAGTCATTGGAGAGTCAAATGGGGACGGGAGCCGACAGCTGAGTCGGCTGTGTTCCGTCGAGAGATCGGTGTCAGATTGTGAAACAATACTAGACGGGTTCAACCATGACGATTGCCGGTGTCATCTTTGAACCGGCCTTCGAGAACTCGTCGGGCGACCATTTCCACTTCCGCCGGTTATTCCCATACCACCGGTACCCTCCCTTTCACTTCGACAAACTCTCTCAACCGACTTTTGCTTCTCTGCCATCCCGTGGTAAAATGGGGTAAGTGTGCGGATCACGAAGGCGATTGCTGATTCGCGGGCTATCATGGCTCCGCACGCCCTCGCCGATCGGATCGCTCATCAGGGTCTCTTCCCATGCTCCGACTTGCACTGCCCATTTTGTTGCTACTCACGCTGATCGCCCAGGCGTCCGGCCAAGAGCCGATCCGTTTCCCGCGCACACCGGACATCTCTCCGGATGGCAAGCAGATCGCCTTCAGCTACCTGGGTGATATCTGGATCGTCGAAGCCATCGGCGGTGTGGCCCGCCCGGTGACGATGCACGAAGCGCACGATTACGCCCCCGTATTCAGCCCGGATGGCCGGTCACTGGCGTTCAGTAGCAACCGTCACGGTAGCTACGACGTTTTCGTCGTCCCGACGGTCGGCGGCAAACCGAAACGCCTGACGTTCGATTCGGGCCATGACGTCGTGACCGGGTGGACGCCGGACGGGAAAAATGTCGTCTTCACCAGTACACGCGGCACCGATTACCCCGGCCAGCCCGAAGCCTACACCGTGCCCGTCGAGGGGGGTGCCGAGAAGCGGTTGAACCTATTTGAAGCCAAGGAGGCCCAATTCGCCCCGGTTGGCGACAAGGTCGCCTTCGTACGCGGGCCGGGCACGTGGTACCGCCGGGGATATCGCGGCTCGAGCAACGACGATATTTATTTGGCATCGAGCGATGGCAAAGGTACCAAACAACTGACGACGCACGACGGCCAAGACACCGCGCCGATGTGGAGCCGGGATGGCAAGAAACTCTATTACGTCACCGATGCCGGGTTCAAAAAAGGTTGCTCGAACATCGTCTGCCAGACGGTCGATGGTCTGGTGGCCGTGGGCAAACCGAAGGCGATTACGGAGCATAGCGACGACATGGTGCGGCGGGCCAAAATCAGCGGCAACGGCGAATGGATTGTTTACGAGTACGGCGGCGATATTTGGGTGACGAGTACGAAATCGTCAGCACCGCCACGGAAGTTGGCGATCGAAGTCCACGCTGATGACAAATCGAACACGTCGAGAACCACGACCTTCAGCCGCGATGCCACGGAGTTTGCGCTGTCGCCCGATGAAACGCACGCGGTTGTGGTGGTTCACGGGCAGTTGTTCATGACCAAGGTACCCTCGGGAGGCAAGTCGACGCGGCTGACGGAGCACGCCTCGGCCGACCACAGCGTGAGCTGGTCGCCGGACGGGAAAACGCTCTTGTTCGCCTCGGATCGCTCGGGCGTCGAGGAGCTGTACTCGTTGGAATCCGACGACCCCGAACACCCGGCGTTGACGAAAGCCCACAAGTTCAAAACCACGCAACTGACGAAGACCGCCGAGGAAGAGAGCGCCCCGAGTTTCTCGCCGAAAGGGGATCGAATCAGCTTTCTTCGCGGTGGCCAACTCTGCACGATGAAGCCCGACGGCACCGACTCGAAAGTGCTGGTCGACGAGAAGAAAGTCCTCGATTACGATTGGTCTCCGGACGGGAAGTACGTCACCTATTCGCGGATGGACGGCAGCTTCGCCAGCGAGGTTTACGTTTTGAAGGCGGACGGTACCGGCAAGCCGGTGAACATCAGCCGGTACGCGACCTCGAACAACGACGTGACCTGGGCCGGCGGCAAAATCGCCTTCGTGAGCCAGCGCCGCGGAGGCGTCTTCGCCATGCACGTGGCCAGCTTGCAGAAACCGGCCGTGGACGGTGCGAAGGCGACGGATGAGATCGAATGGGACGACATCCATCTGCGGGTGGAGCGGGTCAGCGGAACGCCGGCGGAATCGGGCAGCATCTCGACCGACGGGCAGATGGTGGCGTTCCGGTCGATGTCCAACGGCGACGATTTGTGGGTCGTCAGCAGCAACGGTCAGAACCTCGGACGCCTGACGTCCGGGAACCAATCCCCGCGCGGGATCAAGTGGGCGAAGAAATCGCCGGGCACGATCTATTTTTTGAACGGGGCCGGCGAACTGCGCTTCACCCGGGCCAACTTCGGCGGCTTCGCCGGTACCGGTGGCCCGGTCGGTGATCCCGGCCAGGTGAAGTTCGCGTGCAAGCTCACCATCGACCGGGATGAAGAGTTCGCCGAGATGTTCGCCCAAGCGTGGCGCTCGCTCTCGGACAATTTTTACGACAAGGATTTTCACGGGGCCAACTGGAACGACGTTCGGGCCAAGTACGCCCCGATGGTCGGCCATTGTGCCAACCGCGAAGACCTGTACGCCCTGATTTCCCTGATGCTCGGCGAATTGAACGCGAGCCATTTGGGCATCAGCGGCCGTTTGCCGAACCCAGAGGAGACCACTGCCGACCTCGGGTTACTGTTCGATGAAACCTACACCGGGCCGGGGCTGAAGATTGCAGAAGTGCTCAAACGTGGCCCCGCCGACAAACGTGGATTGAACCTCAAACGCGGCAACATCATCTCGCACATCGACCGGATCGAACTGACGCCGAAAGTGAACCTCTCGAAGCTGCTGAACAACCGGATCAACGACGGTGTGACCCTGACAGTCGCCCCGAGTTCGTTCTTCGACGTTCCCCGCACCGCGGAAGTCATCGCTGCGGAGCGCGGCAAGATCTCCGACCTCATGTACGACCGTTGGGTGCGGAAAAACGCCGAGCAAGTGAACCAACTCTCGGGTGGCAAACTCGGGTACATCCACATTCCGAACATGGAGGAGGCCGGCTTGGAATCGTTCATGCGCAGCCTGTATTCGGACAACTTCGACAAAGAAGCCATCGTCATCGACGTGCGCAACAACGGCGGTGGCTTCACCCACGACCAAGTGTTGAACTACCTCACGGGCAAGGATCACACCCGCTTCGTGCAGCGCGACGGCGGCGAAGGACAAGTGCTGCGCAGTTTCGACCGCAAATGGAGCCGGCCGCTCACGGTGCTCATCAACAACCGCAGTTACAGCGATGCCGAAATCTTCCCGCACGCCTTCCGCGCTAGCGGCTTGGGCAAAGTCGTCGGCCAGGCCACGGGTGGGCTGGTCATCGGCACCGGAAGCACCCGGCTTATCGACGGGTCGCAGTTCCGCATGCCGCGCATCGGCGTCTTCACGAACAAGAACGTGAATATGGACAAGTTCGGCGTGCCCCCGGACGTGGCGGTCGTCATCACCCCGGAAGATTGGGCCAGGGGGATCGACACGCAAATTGCGAAGAGCGTGGAAGTGCTGACCACTGAAGTGGCTGCGTGGAAGAAGGCGAAGACGTTACCACCGGTCGTGAGTTCGACGACAGCGGAGCCGCAGACAGTCGAAACCAAGCCGATGACCGATCCGAAGCCAGGAGCGGAGATCCGCAAGTAGCCCAGAACCTATAATCTAATAGCACCTACCAAAATCCGGGGCGATGCCCCGGTCCGCGAACTTTCGAGAATCCCCATGCTCCGTTCCACTTTGACCGCGCTCGCGCTCGTCGCCTTCCCAGTGTTCGGCTTCACCGAGGATCCGAAACCCGACGCCAAGTCCGCGCCGCCGACACCGATCCCGTTGATCGATCTCAAACGGACCGATGTGGTGAGCTACGAAAAAGAGATCCTGCCGATCTTCGTGGCCAAGTGCCAAGTCTGCCATGCGGGCAACCTCACCGAGGGGAAGTTCGACATGAGCACGTACGCGTCGCTCATGAAGGGGGGCAAACGCGGTGCGGACATCCTCGCGGGTAAAGCCGACGAGAGTTTCTTGTTCAAAGTGTCCGGGCACATCATCAAGCCGGTCATGCCACCGAAGAGTGAAGAGAACCCGCTGACGAGCCAGGAAGTCAGCCTGATTCGCCTCTGGATCAACCAAGGGGCCAAGCCGCCCGCCGTCGATGTGAAGGTCAAACGCACCGTCGTATTGAATCTGCCGCCGATCCTCGTGAAGCCCGTGCGAGCGCTCACCGTCAGCCCGGATAAAGCCATCGTGGTGGCCGGGCGCGGTAACCAGATCCACCTGTTCGATGCCAAAACCGGGGAATTCAAGAAGACGCTGGTCGATCCGGAATTAAAGACGGTCGATGGCAAACCGGCGAATTCCGCTCACATTTCGCTCGTCGAGAGCATGGCCGCCAGCCCGGATGGCAAAACGCTTGCCACCGGCAGTTTCCAGGAAGTGACGCTCTGGGATCTCGAGAAGGGCACCGTCAAACTGCGCATCGGTGGGTTCGCCGACCGCGTGGTGGCCATTCAATACGCCCCGGATGGCAAGAGCTTCGCCACCGGCGGTGGTGCCCCGACCGAAGATGGCGAGATTCGCATCTTCAGTGCCGACGGCAAGCTCGTCACCGATATTAAGAACGGCCACTCGGACACGGTGTTCGGGGTCTCGTTCAGCCCGGACTGCAAACTGCTGGCCACGGCATCCGCCGACAAATTCGTGAAGGTGTTCGACGTGCCAACGGGCAAATTGGTGAAGTCGTTCGAAGGGCACACGCACCACGTGCTGGACGTCGGCTGGGCGAGCGACGGCAAGAAGCTCGCCAGTGCCGGGGCGGACAACATCATCAAGGTTTGGGATTACGAAAAGGGAGAGAAGCTGCGCGACATCCCCGGTGGCACCAAGCAAATCACCCGGTTGATGTTCGTGCCCAAGACGATGACCTTCGTGACCTGCGCCGGCGACAGCGGGGCCAAACTCTGGAACGCCGACAACGGCGGCGTCCTGCGGAATTTCGACGGCGCCAAAGACTTTCTGTACGCCATCGGCATCAGCGACGACGGCAAGATCCTCGCCACCGGCGGCGAGGACGGCACCATCCGCTTGTACAACGGGGCCGATGGAAAACTGATCAAAGCCATGCTCCCCCCGGACGCGGCCCCGAAGACCGAACTACCGAAGAAGTGAGGTCACAGCGACTCGCGTGTCGACCAGCTTCCAACTGGTCGACAAATCTTATCAATGCACCCGCTTCAGATCACTGATCCAGTGCGTTTTTCGAATGGTCACAACTCGACGTGACGACCAGTTGGAAACTGGTCGCCACGTCGGATTTTCACAAACATCACGCCCCCATCACATAGGCCAGCACGTATGGCCCTTTCGGGATCACGGCGATTCGGGCATCGGGGCCGTACTCGGCCAAACTCTCGGCGACGGCGGTCTCCACGCTGTCGGCCGGGGTCACTTGGCACTCCCGCAGGGTCGTGGCACTCAGACCGGTCGTGACCACTTTCACTTGGCACTTGGCTAGTACTTTTTGCAGCATCACGAGCTGCCATTCGTCCATCTCGCAGAAGTCCGGGTGCATCGATGGTGCCCCGGTACCGACGCCATTCGCAAACGACTTGTAACGCCCCGACTCTTGGTATTCCTTCAAGTGTTTCACGAATTCTGGGCTACCGAGACCTTCGCTGAGGCTCGCCGCCAGCACGATGGTGCCACCCTCTTTCACAATGGGCAATGCCCCGGTCAGCCCTTTCACCGCTTGATACCAAGTGGTGTCGAGCGGGTAGCCCGCGCAGCTCGTCACCACCACATCGGCCGGTCGGGGCACGCCGGCTTTCACCAATTCCCGGCAGAAATTCACGCCCGTTTCCCAAGCGCGGATCATGTCGCCGGCCCAAAGACCTGTGACGCGGCGCTTGCCGTCGATGCAGACGTTCACGATGAAGTCGCAGCCCGTCTTGAGCGCGATCTTGGTGTTTTCTTCGTGGACGGGGTTGCCGTCCAAACTGCCCGCGTCGGCCTTGGGGTGCTCGAGGAAGGCGGGGCCGTGCCAAACTTTCACCGTTTCGAGGCTGGCAATCCCCGGACAGATCAACTTGCGGCCGCCGCTGTAGCCCGCCATCAGGTGCGGTTCGATCAACCCCGTGGTGATCTTCAACTCGGCCCGGGTGTACCGGTGATCGATCCAGATGGGCACGCCGCGGTCGGTGATGCCGAGGAAATCGTGTTCGTCCTGGGCTTTGCCGTGGTGATTCTCGCAGCGGTAATCGCGGGCGATATCGGCCCCGACGAGTTCGACCAGTTCGTCCCCCTCGTTCGGCCGGTGCAACCCCGTGGCGATCAAAATGGTGATGCCGGAACGGGGCAGCCCGGCGGCTTCGAGCGTCCGCAGAATCGGGGGCAACAGCAGCTTGTTCGGCACCGGTCGGGTGATGTCGCAGATGACGACACATGCCGTCTTCTTGCCGCGTGCCAACTCGGCGAGCGGGGCCGTGCCGATGGGGTTGGCCAGGGCCGCATTCAGCGCGGCCTCGGTGTCGTGGATCGGCTCGGCTTCGCGAATGCCGAGCGGCGGAGCGAGCAGCCGTTCCTTCGGCAAAGTGATTTCGAGGCCGGTCTTGCCGTAATCGAGCGTGAGTTTCATGGGAGGGGGTCGCCGGAGACTGAACTTGTCGGAACGTGCTGCTGTTATATGATGGCGTTTCTTCAATTGCGGCGCGAAGTTGCGCCGTGTGCACCCGAACTCCCGAACCCAGACGAACCCATGTCGATCGACAAGAGCCTGAAACGCAAGAGCGGCGGCGTCCGCAATCGCTGCGTGTTGACCCGCGTCGAACGCATCACCAAGATGAAGGAAGCGAGCACTTTCGGTGCGGGCCAAAGCCCGTTCGGCCTGCCCAAGACCCGCGTCCAAAAAGTCATGGTGAAGAAGAAGGTCAAGAAAGAAGCCGAAGGCGATGCCGCGGCCGCTCCCGCCGCCGGCGCCAAGAAGAAGTAAAGGTTTCATCGGGGCGGGTCGACCACGAGACCCGCCTGCTTGTTCCCCATCCCTCATTTTCGCTCCATTTCAAATAATTCCTCAAGTCTGTTGAATCGGGAATGATTCATGTTCCCGCAACCCAGGGTTCGATAATTACCACAGTCGGTTAGGGTTCCCCACCACGTCGACGGGTGTGCGATGGCTGCGCTGCGAACGTGGATGCTCGGTTCAACGGTGGCCGTCGCCTGGGCGTGGCCGGCACTGGCACTCGAACCGCGACCCGTGGTGACACCGTCCGCCTCCACAGCCGCCGCCAAGCCGAAAGTTTTACTCGATTATGTGGCCGAACCGTTCCGCGAAGTCGTGGCGGGGATCATCAAGGCGCCGACCATTTCGGCGAAGGCGAACGACGATGAATTCGTCGCCCACCCCAATGTGTACGACTGGCTGATCGAACATCCGGATCGGACGACGCAAGCTTGGAAGCGGCTGAAGGTGCCCTGTGTCGACATCACCGATCTGGGCAAAGGGCAGTTCTTCTGGAGCGATGAAACCGGCAGCGAATTGACTTGGCAAACCGTCGGCAAATTCGACCACGGCGTGATTTGGTACGCCACCGGCAAGGTGAAACCGGGAGTATTGTTGCCGACGGTGCCCGTTAAAGCCGTGGCGGTGCTCCATTCCCCACGCGGTTCGCAAGACCCGGACACGGGCAACGCCACGTTCAAGCCGACCGTGCACGTGTACCTGCTGGCCGACAGCCGCGTCGCCGCCGGGTTGGTGAAAATGATGGGACCGAGCGCCCCGAAAATGGCCGAGGAGGGGGCGGAGCAATTCCTCTTCTTCTTCTCCGGGATCGCCCGGTACATCCATCGGAAACCGGAGCAACTCGAGACACTGCTGGCACCCGCGAAAAAGTGAGCTGCCGATGTTTTTCAATTTGTTGGAGTTCAACCTTTAGGTTGTGACACCTAAACCATAGCTTGTCGTTTGCTTAGGTCGGGCCGAGTCCTCGAAGCCCGACCCTCGCCGACGTCGGAACCTCGAAGACTCGTTCCGACGAAGACAACCTCAAGGTTGAACTCCAACGAAAACAAGACATCACTGAAACTACTCCCACACCCGAGGTAGGTTGACGGAGTTCCACACCGTACCTAAAATTGGCGAGTGCGTCAGTGAACGGAACGCTTGCGGGATGCCCGAGTTGAATCACGGTTCTCATATTTTGACTAAAATCGCGGATCGTCTCCGAACTCTGCAAGGCCGCGCGGTCGTCGTCAAACTCGGTGGCAGCGCCATGGAACTGCCCACGGCAACCACAAGCATGGTCGAGGCCGTTGCGGCCCTGCAAACGCTGGGTGTAAAACTGCTCCTCGTTCACGGTGGTGGCAAGCCGATTGACCGGGCCATGGATGCAGCCGGACTAAAGCCGGTGAAAATTCAAGGGCGCCGCTACACGGACGACGCGACTCTCGAAATCGTGGTGCGGGTGCTCCACGAGATCAACGATTCACTCGTGGGCCAGTTCACTCAGCGAGGGTGCCAGGTCGCCGGGGTTCGGGAAGGGGTGTTTGGGACTCGCCTGCTTCTGCCGGGTCTGGATCTTCAACCGCTCGATTTGGGCCGCGTGGGAATCGTATCGAAGATCGACCAGGAGTGGTTCCGGAATCAACTGCATAACGGCACGGTTTCGATTGTGCCATCGCTGGCTCGTGATGAAATCGACGGCGGCTGGTTGAACGTGAACGCCGACTCCATGGCGGCGGGGCTGGCCCGCGAAATCGACTGCGACGCGGTGCTGTTCCTCACCGACACTCCCGGTGTACTCCAAAATCGCCACGAACCTTCCACCCGCTTGGCCCGTCTGACCACGAATGAGTGCCGAACGTTGATGACGGCGGGCGTGATCGACGGGGGCATGATCCCGAAAGTGGAAGCCTGCTTCGAAGCGTTGGACGCTGGAGCGAGGCGGGCGGTCATCCTCGACGGCCGCGACCCCCAGGCTTTGCTCGATGATTTCTTGCAGCCCGGCTCGACAGGCACCGAAATTGTGAAATAATACCAAGTACCGAACATCCGACTTTCCGCAGGCCCCTTCCAAAATGATCACCACAGCCGATACGCTCCCGTCCGTCGAAGTCATCGCGCTGGCCAAGAAGTACCTCATCGGCAACTACACGCGCTACCCCGTCTGCCTCGTGCGCGGCGACGGGTCGTGGGTCTGGGACGCCGAGGGCAACCGCTACCTCGACTTCTTCCCGGGTTGGGGCTGCGGTATCCTCGGTCACTGCCCGCCGCGCATCGTCGATGCCGTCCGAGATCAAGTCGGCACGCTCATCCACGTTCCCAATTCGTGGTACACCGAGCCGCAAGCGTTACTCGCACAAGCCCTCAGCGAGCGCACCGGTTGGGGCGGCCAGTGCTTCTTCTGCAACAGTGGGGCGGAGGCGAACGAAGCCGCCATCAAGCTCGCGCGATTGCACGGCAAGCCTCACGGCCGGTACAAGATCATCACGATGACGAACAGCTTCCACGGGCGGACGTTCGGTGCCCTCTCGGCCACGGCACAGCCGAAGTACCACGCCGGACTGGAGCCGATGCTACCGGGCTTCACCTACACCCAGCACGGCAGTTTGGATGCCGTGGCCCGTGCCATCGACAGCGAAACGGCCGCCATCTTGCTCGAACCGATCCAAGGCGAAGGTGGCATCAACATGCCGCCGCCGGGGTATCTCGAAGGGTTGCGCGAACTCTGCGACCGCAACGGCATGTTGCTGATGCTCGACGAAGTGCAAACGGGCATGGGCCGCACGGGCAAGTGGTACGCCCACCAGCACTGGAACATCGTGCCGGACGTGGTGACGATGGCCAAAGCACTCGCCGGCGGTGTTGCTCTGGGCGGCGTGATCGCCAAGCCGGAGATTGCCGCCCTCTTGAAGCCCGGCACGCACGCCGCGACCTTCGGTGGGAACCCGCTGGCCTGCCGTGCGGCCTTGGCGACCATCGAAACTTTTGAAGATGAAGGCTTGCTCGAACGGGCGTTGCAAGTCGGCGAACGCTTCCGCAGCCACTTCGAACAGATGCAATTGCAGTCGCCCCTCGTGAAGGAGATCCGCATCCTCGGGGCCATGATCGGCTTGGAATTGAATTGCGAAGGGGCAGCCATCGTGGCCAAGTGCCTCGCCCGCGGCTTGCTCATCAACTGCACGCACGGCACCGTCATCCGCCTGCTGCCCGCCGTGAACATCCCGGACGACCTGATCGACGATGGCTGTGCCATCCTCGCCGACGTGCTCGCGCAGCATCAGCCTTAGATTCTGTGAAAGTTATTCGTTCAGTGGATTCAGGAAACCTTTGCCGATGCCGCATCTGCTTAATCTGATCGACGTTCCGACCGACACCATTCGGAACCTCGTGGGCCGCGCTGCCGAACTCAAAGCGGAGCGCCGGGCCGGTCGATCCCCGACGCCCCTCGCCGGGAAAGTGGTCGGCTTGGTCTTCGAGAAACCGTCGCTGCGGACGCGGATGAGCTTCGAGGCGGGCGTGGCCCAACTCGGCGGCACGAGCCTGTTCTTTTCCGGCGCCGAGATCGGCCTCGGGGTGCGCGAAACGCTCCCCGATTTCGCCCGCACGGCCAGCCGGTTCCTCGACGCCATCGTGCTGCGCGTGTTCTGCCAAGAGACCGTCGACGCACTCGCGCGGCACGGCAGCATCCCGGTCATCAACGGGTTGACGGATCGCTCGCACCCGTGCCAAGCGCTCGCCGACTTGCTGACGATTCAAGAGTGCTTCGGCACGGTCGCCGGGAAGACCATCGTCTTCGTTGGCGATGGAAACAATGTGTCGATGTCGCTGGCCGTGGGCTGCGCCCGGCTCGGTGCCAAGTTCGTGCTGGCCTGTCCACCCGGCTATGCGTTCGACGATGCATTCTTGAAGAATTACGCGAACAAAGTCTCCGCCGACAAGCCGTTGATCGTTCATGATCCGGTTGCCGCGGTGAAGTCGGCCGATGTGGTCTACACCGACGTTTGGACGAGCATGGGCCAAGAGGCGGAGCGTGACGAGCGGCTGGCGAAGTTCGCCCCGTTCCAGTTGAACGCCGCACTGATGGCGAAGGCACCGAAGGGTTGCAAGGTGCTGCACTGCTTGCCGGCCCACCGCGGCGAGGAGATCACCGACGAGGTCGTCGACGGCCCGCAGAGCGTGGTCTTCGACCAAGCCGAGAACCGGCTCCACGTGCAGAAGGCCGTGCTGGAATGGTTGTTGGCGAAGGGGTGAAGTCACCCCTCCAAATCATCCCCATCGTCCACGACGTCGGCCACTTCCAACTGGTATTTCCGGATCATCTTCCGGACGGTGGCGCGGGCCAATCCGAGCCACTTCCCGGCTGCCAAGCGGTTGCTGTCCAGTTGACCGAGTACCTCTTGGAGCAACGCCGGTTCGATTTCGGCCAGTAGCTGTTGATGCAATTCGGTCGGCTCTCCGTTGGCCAGCCGTACTTGCTGGCGCACCCAATCGACCACCAGCGCCGCGAGTTTGTTCTTGGGTGGCTCCGCACCGGCGGCCGACTCGGGGAGGTGCTCCGCGAGGATCACCCCGCCCCGAGCTTGGATCGCCGCATGTTCGAGAGCGTTCTTCAACTCGCGGACGTTCCCCGGCCACGAACGGGCTTGGATCGCTCGCAAGGCGTCCGGCGAGAGTGACAGCGACTCGTCACCGAACTGCCGGAGGAAATGCTCGGCCAAGATGGGCAGGTCGTCGGGCCGGTCCCGCAACGCCGGCAGATGGATCGGATAAACATTGAGCCGGTAGAACAGATCGGCCCGGAATCGCCCCTCCGCCACGGCATCGGTGAGGTTGGCGTTGGTCGCCGAAACGATGCGGACATTCACCCGTTGGCTCTCGACGCCGCCGACGGGCAGAATCTCTTGACGCTCCAACACGCGGAGCAATTTCACCTGGACGCCGAGCGGGATATCGCCGAGTTCATCCAGAAAGACGGTACCGCCATCGGCGAGCACGAGTAGCCCCGGTCGCGAGCGATCCGCTCCGGTGAAGGCCCCCCGGACGTGCCCGAATAGTTCACTTTCAACAAGATTCGGATTGAGTGCCGCGACATGGACGGGCAAGAACGGTTTGTCGCGCCGGGGGCTGTTCGCGTGGATGGCCCGGGCGACCAATTCTTTGCCGGTGCCGCTCTCGCCGGTGATGAGCACGCAGGTACTGGTCGGGGCCACGAGGGCAATCCGTTTGAAGACATTTTGGATCGCCGGACTCGTGCCGATGATCTCGTCGTCGATCAGCGGGACGCCGGCGGTTTCTGCCTGTTTCGTCCCCCGTTTCACAGCCCGTTCCACCGCGCTCATGGCGGCGTCGAGGTCGAACGGCTTGGCCAAGTAATCGAAGGCACCACCCTCCACGGCCTTCACCGCCGTGGATAGATTCCCGTGCGCGGTCATCACCAAAATGGCCGCATCGGGGTTCGACCGCCGCAGTCGGCCGAGGGCGGTCAACCCGTCCATGCCGGGCAACCGCACGTCGAGGAAGATCGCGGCCGGGCGCTCGGTCTCGGCTTTGCTCAGCCCCTCTTCGGCCGACGGCGCCACGATGGCCCGGTAACCTTGGTATTCGCAGGCCTTCCGCAAGGCCCACGCGATGGCCTCTTCGTCGTCGATGATCAGGACGGTCGGTTTCATGGTGAAATTATACCGCGCTCTCGCTGCGACGGCCGCTTGTGCCTATAATACCCGAGTTCATGTCTGGTGCCGGTGGGCATTCGCCCGGGTTGTTTCCTCATTTTGAGAAGGTGGTTCGATCATGTTCCAGCGAATGATTGTCGCAGCCGTGGCTGTCGTGGTGGCCAGTGTTGGCGTTGCGGTCGCCGCCGAAGCGATCAGCGTCGAATTGAAGGACTTCAAACTTCCGGCCGAAGGGGTGGTGCTCGACGAAGGCAACGCCAAGATCGCCTTCTACGCCGCCGGCGAAGCCGTGGCGACGGTGAAGATCGTCGAAGACGGCGAGTACACGATCACCATCGAAGCGTCGGGCGACGAAGCCGAGAAGATGAAAGCCAAGATGACGATCAAAGTCGGCGACCAAGTGGTGAAGGAGAACTTCGAACTCGCCATGAACGAAGCGAAAGAATACACCTTCGTCGCCAAGATGAAAAAGGGTGACGCCAAGCTGAGCATCGCCTTCACCAACGACGCCTACAAAGAAAACGAGTTCGACCGCAACTTGTACGTCCACAAAGTGAAGCTCGAACTCAAGAAGTAGTTCGGTGAAGTGCGGAGTGAAACGAGGGCGGCCCTTACGGGTCGCCCTTTCTCGTTGCGGGTCTATTTCTTTTTGAAGGTTTCCAGTGCGATGTCGACTGCGTTGCGAACGGGAACGCTTTCGTCGAAACGCATCCCTTCCAATGTCTTGGTGATCAGTTTGTCGTTGTCCTCATCGTAAATGATGGCAAGAGATTCGATTGCTCGAACACGGATCACTGCGGTGTCTTTCCCGGCCGCGTTCAAAAGGGCCTTCAACGCCTGTTTTTTATTTTTCATCTCGCGGATGAGTACGGTCGACTCCGAACGGACTTCTGCAATCTCTTTCGGGTAAATCCCTGTCGCTTGAATCAGCGAGATGCCGGAGATGATCATGGCATTCGCACCTGGGTCATCTGGCGATGTTTTCGCCAAGGCAACGAGGCATTTCACGAGTTGGGAACCATTTCCAATCCTGGCTTCGCCAGCGCTGATTTGGCTGGCCATCGTCCAGATCAGTGGACAGAGCGGTTCCGCGACTGTCCCGAGTACGGCCGCCTGTTCAACAGCTTCAATACTGAGATTCACGTAGATCGCGACCGCGAGATCCCCCAGTTTTTTGTCGACTTTCTTCAACGAGTCGGCCGCGGCCGCTTTCACTTTGGCATTTTTATCCAGCATCGCCTCGCAGAGCGGGCGGCACGCCGACAACGCCTTTGGCCCGAGTTCACCAATCGCTTCCGCCGCCTTCACACGATCATCGACTTTCTTCGATTTGAGGTCGGTGCAGAATCCTTTGAGAATTGCTTTGGTCTCGGGACTTTCGTCGGCAGCTTGCCCGATTCCGGTCGACATCGAGAACAAAGCAACCGTGAACGGCACTCGGATCAACTTAAGAAAACTTGCAAACATTCCGACTCCAATACGATCGTCAAATACTATCCGAATGGTTTACTGTACAGCTTGCCAACTTTCTTGCCAGTGCCGGTGGAAATGTTACACCACTTTTCAGTCGCAAACCAAAAGTGGCCGTGGGAAGGGTCTGGCAAATCTTTCTGGCGGGTCAGCCGCGCTGCCGACGTTTCGCTTTAAGTGTCTTGCGGCCCCAACGGGGCCACCGAAGGTAGCCAGGGGTGGAGCGCAGCGCAACCCCTGGTCGCTGTAAAGAACCATCTTCGGCCCCGAAGGGGCTACCCGGACGCAATCGTTCCTGGGGTTACGCTGCGCTTCACCCCAGGCTACCTTCGGTGGCCCCTTCGGGGCCGCAAAGACTCAGTTGCCGTGTGCCGTAAAAATTTGCCAGTCTCCCTTGGGAACGCCCACGGCCACTTCCCATCATTCCGAAAGCTTCAAATCACTCGTTCGCGGTCAAGTTCGCGCCCAGCACTTTGCCGATCTGCTCTTTCAGTTCGTCCAAGTGAGCTTTCGCGGTGTCGTCCTTTTCATCTTTGAGGGCGGTCTCGATCCGCTTGCTCGCCTCCTTCAAGTGCAGGCGGGCCAAACTCTTGGCGTCGGCGGGCACGGTGTTGCTGCCACCACCGCCCAGGAGCATGGCAAAGAGGTTGCCCCCGGAGTTTTTCCCGAGAACGATGCCCGAAAGCTTGCGGACGTATTCGCGCTGCAAATTCCGGCGGATCACCGACGATTTCACCGTCGCCGCTTTGCCGTCGCTCGGCAGGTCGGCGAACGACGCCTCGGACAGCATGCGGAACAATTCCGACAGTTGCACCGGCTTGTCGTCCTTGGCGGTCATCTTGGCGGTGTTCTGCACGGCGTTGAGCGTGTTCGAATCGAGCAGTTCGTTCAGCACCGTCCGGTGGATGGCCAGGACGCGGTCGTTCACCGGGAATTCCACGGCCCGCATCGACCCTTCGTTCCCCCAGTGGACCCAGCGGTCGGCCCCGAGCTTCCGCAACAGCTCCGGCGGGAAGTCGAACGGTTTATCGGTGAGGATGTCCTCTTGCAAGAACTTCAGAGCGTCCCGCTGCTTGGCGACCGGCGTGGGCACGAACGGATCGCGGGCATTCGGGTCGTCTTTGTGATCGCGGTTCATGGAGCTGCCACCGACGAACTTCGCGGCGAGCACCGCCGAGTTCCCATACTGGCGAAGTAGCACGCCGAAGGCGACGCGGGCACGCTGGTACCCTTCGCCTTTCTCGGTGACACGTTCCGCGAGATTCGGGATCAAATCCTGCGCCAGCTTCACCCGCTCTTGGGCGAACTTGAGCGGATCGGAGCCGAGATCCCACTGGTTCACGAGCGGGTCGTTGGTACCCATGAGGTCTTCATCGGTGCCGTAAATCAGGTTCGGTTCGGCGGCTCGCTTGGCGATCTTCGCCAGTTGCTCCGGGCTGCCGTTGGGTGTGTAGGCGTACTCGATGGCCCAGAAATCGTAGGCCCCGAGTGTCGGCGTGAAGTAGTGACCTTGCTTGGTGCCCTTCGGGGCGATGTTCGCCGGGTTGTAGTCCATCACCGAGCCGACGAGGCCTTGCTTGCCCGTGATCGCCGTGTCGTGCAGTTGGTCGTTCTTCAGCACCGTGCTCGCTTTGAAGTTGTGCCGTAGCCCGAGGGTGTGGCCGACTTCGTGCATCACGGTCTCTTTGATGGCTTGAATCAACAGATCGTCCGGCACCTTTTCACCGTCCTTCACACCAGCTTGCACCAGTGCCGCGGTCATCGCCAACGCGAGTTCGCTCTGTTTGTGGTGGGCACACTGGCAATACCCGTTGCGGATCAGCGCGAGTTTCTGGCGCAACTGGGCTTCGGGGTTGTTCGCCTTGCTGGCATGGTCGTTCCAACTCGGGGTCATCCCCATATTTTCGCGGAGCCGGTCGAGCGGGTGCGACGGGAGATCCCAGCCCCGTCGGCTGGCTTGCATGTTGCTGGCCGGCTCGAACGCTTGCCCCTTGTCGTCGCGGTAGATCAAGGTTTCGCCCTTGTACGCCCGCACCATGCTGGCATCGAACAAAATGTCGGCGTCGAGGAGTTCGCCCGTGAACGGGTTGGCCCGGCTCGGCCCGATGGCGTACGGCACCTCCGACGTGATCCACCGGAACGTGGCGTACGTGATGTCTTCCGGGTCGAAGTCTTCGCCCTCTTGCTGTCGCACTTCGATGGCGTCCCGGAAGCCGATCTTCTCGAAGGCTTTGTTCCATTCGAGAATCCCCTCGCGGACGGTCGCCCGGTACTCTTCCGGCACGGTGTTCTCGATCCAGTAGATGATCTTCTTCTTCGGGGGCACGAGCTTGGCCCCGGCCTTCCACGGGGAGCCGTCGGCCCGCTCCAGCCGCCAGCGGTTGACGTGCCGGACGAACGCGGTTTCGGTCGACTCCTTCGAGAAATCTTTGAGGACGGTGGTGAAGTGCCCGACGCGGTCGTCCGCATCCCGGGTTTGGTAGCCCGGTTCCGGGAGTTCGACGATGCCGTAATGAATCACCACTGTGGCCCCGCGACTGTCGATCACGGCATCGCCGCCGGTCGGGGCCACGCCGTTGGTGCGGTTCCCGGCGAACGTCGCGGCGACTTCCAGTTCGACGTTCTTTTTGAAGGTTTTGATTTTGTTCCACGTCGTCCGCTCGCGGTCGAGGAACCCGATGTTGATGTCGCCCAAGTCGCTGAAGAAGATCTGGTTGAAATCGATCAGCACCGACCCTTTCATGGAGTTGAGGGCTTTGATCGGTAACGCCATCAGTACCGAATCGGAGTAGGTGGTATCGAGTGCCCGCGCGGCTGCAGAGCCAGGTGTGGCCGTGTAGCGCACGTTGCGACGCACCACGAACACTTTGTCGCCGACCTTGCGGAACAACAGCACGTACTCGTCGCCGCCGTTGAGCGTGGTGCCGCCGACCCCGGCGCCTTTGGCGATGGCCATCGGCACGAGGAACGGCTTGTCGAATTGGAACGGGAGGATCTCGGCGTAGACGTGATCGTCTTTTTGGTGGAGCGTGAAGAGACCCTCGTAGATTTTGGCCCCTTTCACCACGGTGTTGAAGTCCGGGAACTTCTTTTCCGGAGCATCGGGAGTCGGGCTTTCGCCCTGCCCGCCGGAAACCGACAGCAGTGCCACCAGTCCGGCGAAGAGCAGCACATTGAGCGCGGGACGCTTCATGGGAGACCTTTATGAGATCGGGTTCGATAGGCTTAAACTAGACGACGACGGCGGGGCGTGCCAACATGCAATCAATTGTAGCGAATGGGAAACTTGGCGAAAGATTGCCGATTGGGCCGAATGGTCTGCCTGTGGTGAGCAACGAAATGACCCCGTCCCTCGAACGTGACGCGCTTCTCGCCGCTGTTTTAGCGAACCCGGACGACGATCTCCCCCGGCTGGTGTTCGCCGATTGGCTCGACGAGAACGGCGACCCCGACGAAGCGCGGTTCATCCGGTCGCAGATTGCCTTGGCGACACTGCCGGAGTGGGATCCACAGGCCGTGGTACTGCGTCGGACTCGTCCGGAATGGGAAAAGAACAACACGTTTCGGCGTGGGTTCGGCCACGCGGTTGCAGCACCGGTACTGGCCGATTTGCAACGGGTCATGGCAGTCGTCATGCCGGCGGCGCCCATCGAGCGATTGGGGCTATACACCGCAACACTCGCGCAGTGGAAGGCGTTCGTCCGCAGCCCATGGTTGCCGAAAATCCGCGAGATCGACTTCGAGAGCATCGGTGCCCCCATCGAAGCGATGCGCGAACTCTGCCATGCGTCTGGGGCCGTTGGAATCCGGGCGCTCCGGTTCCGGAGTTGCACCAGTCCGGCCCTGCCCGAAGTGCTGAATCGCTTGTGGCGCAGCCCGCTTGGTGATCAGCTCGAAACGCTGGAACTGGCCCAAGCGTTCGGGAGCGATTCGAGTTGGTTCGACGACTTTTTGGAAGCGTTCCAAGTCGGCGCGGAGAAGCTCAAATCGCTGAGGTTGCAATCGATGGGCTTCGGCGACAGCAATTTGTTTCACTTCCTGACGGCGCGGGCATGGGTTCACCTCGAAGAGTTGTGCATTGTCGATGAACGCGGCCAGGCGAGTGTCGGTTACCTCGGATACGCGGATTGCTGGCCGGCATTGCACACACTCCGGTTCGATGGGGTGAATGTGAACTTCCACAACCCGCACACTCTGAGCAATAACTTGCTTCCCCACAACCTCACGGTGCTCGATCTGTCGAACTCCAGGCTCCACGCGGAAGCGTGCCAAGCCCTGGCCAAAGCCGAGCACCTCGCCAAACTGCGGATCGTCCGGTTGCGGCACATGGGCTGCGACAATCGCAGTGTCCGGTATCTGTGCCATGCGAAGTTCTGGAAAAACCTCGTCGAACTCGACCTCAGCGGCAACCCCATCGACGAGAACGGGGCGAAGCACTTGCTGAAACGCCGCCCGCCCGACGGGTTGGAATTGCTCCGGTTGACCCCGAATTTCCCGGATAGCATCCGAGAAGAGTTGCAGAAGCATTATCACGGTCGGGTCGTGTTTGAAACAGGCCCAGTTGACTCATCCCCGAGGAACACGCTGTGAAATCGACCGTGCTGGTACTGGCGACACTCGCCTTCGTGATTCTGTTCGGCAGCGATTCCCCAAGCCATGAACCGGCGGAGAATCCTTGGGCCGAAATCCGGGTCGTCGATGCGCAGAGTGGCCGGGGCGTGCCGCTCGTGGAACTGGAGACCGTTCACGGGGTCAAGTTTGTCACCGACAATGCCGGACGGATCGCGTTCCAAGAACCGGGATTGATGAACCGCGAACTCTTCTTCACCATCCGTAGCCATGGTTACAGCGTGCCCAAGGATGGCTTCGGGATGGTCGGTGTCCGCGTCACCCCACGGGCCGACAAACCGACCGAAATTAAGATCACACGCAACATCGTGGCCGAGCGACTGTGTCGATTGACTGGCGAAGGACAGTACCGAGATAGCCAACTCCTCGGCTACAAATCGCCTGTCGCCGCAGCGCCGAATCCGGGCCGCGTGGCGGGGCAAGATTCGGTTCAAGCGACCGTGTACCAGGGCAAAATCTATTGGCTCTGGGGCGACACCCTGCGACTGGAATACCCACTCGGTTTGTACCGCATGGCGGGCGCGACCACGGCCATCCCCGATCCGAAAAATCCGAAATCTGATCCAGCGAACGGGATCGCGTTCGATTACTTCGCCGATCAAAAAACCGGCTTCGCCCGGGCCATGATGCCCCTGGCCGAACGTCCCGAGGGGGTCGTCTGGATCTTCGCTCTGTTCGTATTGCCGGATGAAAAAGGAACCGAGAAACTCGTCGGCCACTATTCGCGTCGCAAGGGATTGGAAACGGAGTACGAGCAAGGCATCGCCGTATTCCACGATGAGAAAACCCTCTTCGAATTGGCCCAAGAATTGTCATTGAAGGAAACATGGCGACGACCGTCCGGGCACCCGATTGCGTTCGAGGAGGCTGGTACCAAATGGTTGCTCTTCGGCAGCCCCAACCCGAACGTGCGTGTTCCAGCCACCTTGAAAGATGTACTCGATTCCACGAAGTACGAAGCCTACAGTTTCGCGAAAGCGGGACAGCCGTCGATACCGGACATCGGAGCCGATGGCCGACCAATTTGGCGCTGGCAGAAGGAGTTGCCCCCGACCGATTCCAAAACCGAGCAACGGTGGGTGACCGAGAAAAAGCTGAAAGCCGAGCACGCCCGTTTCTACCCGGCCGATGCGACCACACCGACCGACCGTGTGGTGTTGCACAGTGGTTCGGTGCGATGGAACGACTACCGCAAATGCTGGGTGCTGCTGGCCGGCCAACTCGGCGGGAAGTCGTCTCACTTGGGGGAAGTTTGGTACGCCGAAGCCAAGCATCCGACCGGCCCATTTTCAAACGCCGTGAAGGTGCTGAGCCACGACCGGCAAACATTTTATAATGTTTGCCACCACGCGTTCCTCGACCGCGACGGCGGCCGGACGATCCACTTCGAGGGGACGTACACCAACGACTTTTCCGGAAACCTGGAGAAGACGCCACGCTACAACTACAACCAAGTCCTTTACCGGCTCGACTTGGACGCGGTGGCGTTGAAAACTGCCCGAGTGAAGTGAACTGGAGTTCCCCACAAAAACGGACACTTTTCGCTGCCGCAATGGGCCGACCTGTTGCGGCGAAGGATTGACGACGAGGGGTAAAATGGCCTTCCGCGAAGAAAGTACGATAGGTGGTTGGAAAGGCTTTACTGGTTGGGAAGCAAGCCCGTACGGTCAAACAGATCCCAGCCCGCAATCAAGTTCCTGGGGCGGCGTCTTCCGGCGTGCGGCGTCGCCACACCATGCCATCGACCACGATCGGATGCCCGGCGGTGCCGCCCCACGATGCGTCGAGACCCACGCGGCGAAGCTCGGCGACGACTGCGTTGCCGAGCCTTTGGAACGCCACGGGGTTCTCCTCGAGGCACCCGTAAGCGATCAGGAGTTGACCGGTTTTGATGACCCTCTCGGTGCATTGGAGGTGGTAGAAAACGTACCCTTCGACGGGCTGTTGCTTCTCCGCTTCGTCGACCTCGTCCCAAATCTCGGTGAACCCGCACTTGTTGCAGCAGCTGAAGTCCTGCCGGGCGACGATGCCTTGGCGATCGAGCGCCGCGAACGCCTCGTCCAAGCGGTCACAATCCGTCGAAGGCCCCCACCCGAGTTGCTCGGCTTGGTGGGCCGCCAGCAACTCGGCGGTGAGCCGCTTGGCCTCCGGCCCGAAGTCACGCTCGAACTTCCCGGAGGCATAGTCTGTGGCGTTCTCGACGATCTCGTGGGCGGACTCAAAGCCCTCGCGCACCCGGTGGGCGATAAATGCTCTCAGGTCTTCAAGGGCTTTCGCCATCGTACGCCTACCGCTGGCGAACTGGGAATCCCGTCCAATTGTGAACGGTCGGTGATTTTGCAACGACGGCTCACGCCGGTCGGCTCGCCGGGGTTCGTTTTACCGAACGGTCACTCGGCCCGAATCACTATTTCTGACGCCGGTACAATACCTCTACTTAAACTACGGATTGAGGGACAAACCATGGTACTGAACTGGATCGACTTCCGCGAGATTGGCGAACTGCTGTTCGAACGGTACGACACCCTGAATCCGCTCACGGTGCGCTTCACCGATTTGCACAAATGGACGATGGACTTGGAAGGTTTCGAGGGGGTGCCGACGGGCTCCTCGGAAAAGATCCTCGAAGCCATCCAAATGGCTTGGTTCGAGGAATGGAAAGACGAGTACGGCACCGCGTAACGTCAACCCTTCGCCGGCTCGTCCGGGGTTTCCATTTTGCGGGTGGCGCGGGCCATGGGCCGAATGGGCCGCTCTCGGAAGCCCGAATATTCACTGACACGACGCAGTGCGAATCGCCCCACAAAAAACCCGAGTGCGATCAGCGGGAGCCATGGGGCGAGCCCGACGACGAAGAGCACCGCGTTTTTGCCGAGCCGCAATAACGACTTCCACGATTGTGTGAACGTGCCATCCAAATCGTCGCCGAACGTGGGTGCGGCGGCTGGGCGGACGGGGTCGTACGTCTGCTCTTCGCGGGCGGTGAAGGTGATCGACGACAGACTCGTCATGGTCGACAAGTACTTCAGCCGGCCCTCGGCCCGTTCGATTTCCCCGCGTACGTTTTTGATCTGATCGCGGGTTTTCAAGTACCCATCGACGTTGGTGATGGCGTCCTTGAGGAACTTGTTCAGCGTCTCTTCTTCGACTTTCAAATTCTTGACGCGGCTCTGCAAATCGACGTATTCTTCGGTCACATCTTGCGAGTCCGACGAATTCTTCGCCACTTGCCCGAGTGCCGTGAGCGACTTCAACACTTCGGGAAATTTGTCGACCGGCACCTTCAACGTCCAGGTTCCTGTGCGCCGGGAACCGACCTGCCCGGTGATGTCCGACTTGGCGACATACCCTTTGATTTCCTCGACGATCCGGTTGACTTCGGCCGCGACCTGCTCGACATCTTTGACGACGACTTCGACCACGGCCGTGTAAATGATCTTCCGGTTGACCGGCTCCTCTTTCTGTCCGTCGGCGGCGGGCTTCCCGTCGGCGGCCTTGCCACCGGCTTGCGGGGCGTTCGGCAGTTTCGGTGCGCCGTCCTGTCGGTTGGCTTCACCGGACGATGCTCCACCGCAGCCTTCCGCTCCGAGGAGGGGCACGCACAGCAACGCGACGAAGACAGGCCAAATGCGCCGACGCATGGGAAACCCCCGGTGAAGTGAGTGCCAATACGATACCGGAGACGTGCGATTTATTCCCGCGAGTGGCTGCGAATGACCCCACCCCTTGCCACGATCCCCTGCGGCGCGGACAATGCCGGTCACGCTCTGCCCAGTCGCACTCGGAGTCCGGAATGAAAATTGGGATGAATCTGCTGCTGTGGACCGGCTTCGTCACCGAGGCCGATTACCCCACCATTGCCAAGATCAAGGCGGCCGGGTTCGACGGCGTGGAAATCCCCCTCTTCGACGGGACCGCCACGCATTACAAGACCCTGCGTGCCGAACTCGACAAGCAAGGGCTGGCCTGTTCCACCGTCACCGTGATGAACCCCGAGACGAACCCGATCAGCCCGGACGCCAGCATTCGTGCGGCCGCCCTCGAACGGCTGAAGTGGGCCATCGACATCAACCACACGCTCGGCAGCTTCGCCATGTGCGGGCCGTACCATTCGCCGCTGGGCGTATTCAGCGGGGCGGGGCCGACGGCGACGGAAAAGGGTCATGCAGCGGAAGTGTTGCGCAAGGCCGCCGACTTCGCCGCCCAGGCCAAGCTCACGCTCGCCATCGAATATTTGAATCGTTTCGAGTGCTACTTCCTGACCACGGCGGCCGACGCGCGGACGCTGGTGAAGGCGGTCGACCACCCGAGTTTCCGCTGCATGTACGACACCTTCCACGCCCACATCGAAGAGAAATCGCAAGCGGCGGGCGTAGCTGCGTGCAAGGACGTGTTCGCCCACGTCCACATTTCCGAGAACGACCGCGGTACCCCCGGCACCGGCCAAGTCCGCTGGGACGAAGCCTTCCAAGCCATCCGCGACACCGGCTACGACGGCTGGTGCGTCATCGAAGCCTTCGGCCGGGCCCTCCCCGATTTGGCCGCCGCCACGCGGGTCTGGCGTGATCTGTTCCCCTCGCCGGAGGAGGTGTACACGCAAGGAATCAAGTTCATCCGCGAGAAGTGGGCGGCGGCGGGGAAGTGATGCAGACTGTGGGACAAGCATCTTGCCTGTCCACACGGTGGAGTCAGGACAGGCAAGATGCCTGTCCCACAAAATGAGGTCGACACGAAGGGTATTCGCTTCATCCTCGAGAAGTGGGCGGCGGCGGAGAAGCGATGGGTGTGGATGCCTGCATCGACTCTGTTTTGTGAGCTCTGATATCTATTGTTGCGTGGCACCAAATAGATGTCAGATGACAAACATCAGGAGTGTTATAACTCTGGAACCAGTAATGACTACATACACAATTAACTCAGATTACAGGTTTGGTACTCGGGTGAAATTTGCTTCGAAGTGGAATGGCTCCGGCGAAGGGGTAATCATCGGCATTGCACTGAACGACGACTCGTCAATATATTACTTTATTCAATTATCTTCGGGTGATGTAGTCGGAGGTATTTTGCCAGACGACATTCAACATGAGAATATGTAGCTTTTCACTACCAACAATTCCCAGTGAAGATGCACCCATGCTCCCCCTTCCCCAACTCCTTGCTGAACTCGTGCGACTCCCGTCGGTGAATCCGATGGGGCGCACCGACCTACCGGCTGAAATTCTGCACGAATCCCGCGTCATCGACCGCTGGGAGGCGGAGCTGCGGACGCTGGGTGTGCCCGTGGTGCGGCAGGCGGC
>JANXWE010000076.1 GCA_025351325.1 Fimbriiglobus sp. | reverse complement strand
GGTAAAACGGGGAAAGTCGTCATGATCGCGGTCGCTCGAAAACTCTTGGTGATCGCCAACGCCATCCTCCGTACCAAACAACCCTGGTCCGCGAAAATGGCTTGACAACAAACACAGTCACTCTCCGCTTCGGAGAGGGGGTTAGGGGGTGAGGGCTCCGGGGGCCCAGAAATCGTTGCCGCGTGCAAGTCGGCCCCGTTGTAGCCGAACCCTCTCGAATTCCACACAATGCCGTATCGATTGCCCCGGTTGCGGAGAAGCGGCGTGAGTTCGTCCCGGTCGAGTGTTATCAAGAGCGCCATCAAATATCTGGCGGCCATCATCCTGCTCGGCCTCGTCATCGGCCTCAACTGGGGGACGGATGACCGCGACGGGGTCAAAGGCAAACCGGGGCTGAAACACCTCAAATACGACGAAATGCGGGTCGACTTTCTCCTCTTGGCCACCGTATTGTACGTCGGCATCATTTTGTGCCAGTATGTCCGGTGGTGGATGCTTGTCCAAGCACTGGGGTTGCCCTTCCGCCTCCGCGATGCGTTCCGCCTCGGCATGGTCGGCACCTTCTACAACACGTTCCTGCCCGGCTCCATCGGTGGCGACTTCGTCAAAGCGTACTTCATCGCCAAAGATTCACCCCAGCGGAAAGCCGCCGCCGTGGCCACCGTCGTCGCGGATCGGATGCTCGGTCTCTTCGGATTGCTTCTGTACGGGGCCGCCGTCGGTGGCAGCTTCTGGCTCGCGGGGGATGTGAACATCAATCACCCGGAAAAAGGGTTCCCGCTCCGGGTCATCATTCTGGTGTGCAGCGTCCTCGCGGGGATCGGGGCGTTGCTGTACATCACCATCGCATTGCTCTCGCCGCTTCGACGCCAGCGTTTCGCGGATCGGTTGGCCATGGTGCGACGCTTTGGCCCGACGCTCTCGGAACTCTGGTTCACGGCGGTGCAATACGGCCAGAGGCCACGGGTGGTGTTGCAAGGCATTCTGCTTTCCGCCGTGGCCCACACGCTGATGATGCTCTCATTCCACTATGCCGTGCGCGTCTTCCCAGCGGCCGACCCGAACTTGGTCGGCACACTGCCGGAGCACTTTGTGATCCTGCCAATCGGTTACATTTTCCAAGCGTTGGTGCCACTGCCCGGCGGTTTGGGTTTTTCGGAACTCTCCTTCGGCGGGCTGTACGAACTGATCGGCCGCGGCGGGCCGGAAGGCGTGGCGGGACGGTTGTCGCTGCGGCTCATCGAATGGGGCTTGGGGTTGGTCTGCTACATCGCCTACCTGCGGATGAAGGCCGAACTCCCGCACGAGTCGGAGAAAAAGGCGTGATTGCACTCAGGTCGTACCCGGACGAGAACTGACGATGGACGCGCTCGCATTCCTCGACAAAGTGGGCAAGGCCACGCGGCAGCCGATCTACGTCCTCAGCGGCGACGAGGACTTCCTGAAGCGGGCGTGCCGGAATGCCATCGTCGCCAAAGTCGTCGGCGATGGTGACCCCGAGTTCGCCATCAGCAGTTACACCGGCGACAAGCTCGACCTCAGCACCGTCCGCAACGAATTGGAAACGCTGCCGTTCTTCGCACCCTGCCGGGTGGTGATCGTCGATCAAGCCGATCCGTTCGTGACGGCCAACCGCGACAGTTTGGAGCGCTACTTCGCCAAGCCGAGCCAAGCGGGCGTGCTGATCCTCGACGTGAAGACCTTCCCCGAAACCACGAAGTTGGCCAAGGCCCTCACCGACGGTGCGAAGTTGGCGTGCAAGTCGCCACCGCAGGCGAAGCTGGCCGATTGGTGCTGCAGTTGGGCGAAGGCCGGGCACAAGAAAAAACTCGGCCGCGACGCCGCCATGATGCTGCTCGATCTCGTCGGCACGTCGATGGGGCAGCTCGATCAAGAATTGGAAAAGCTCGCCGCCGCCATCGGCGCCCGGCCGGAAATCTCGTTGGACGACGTCGATGCCCTCGTGGGACGCAGCCGGGCGGCGAACGTCTTCCAAATTCTCGATTGCATCGGCGACGGCAAACCGCAAGCGGCCATGACCATCTTGCACCAACTGTTCGCCGAGGGGGAAGATCCGCTGGCGATCCTCGGTGCGCTCACGTCCAACCTGCGGAAGCTAGCCACGGTCGGCCGGCACGCGGCACTGGGTCAATCGCTCGGCCCAGCCATGGATGCTGCCGGCGTGGCCAGTTGGCCCCAAGCCCGCCAGAGCGCCGAACGGCAAGTGAAACACCTCGGTTTGCGCCGGTTGAAGGAACTCCCGGATTGGCTCATCGAAATCAACCTCGGGTTGAAGGGCGGCAGCCCACTGCCCCCGAGGCTACAACTCGAACGATTGATCGTGAAACTGGGCCGCCCCAGAGGGTGAACCGGACAGCGCTGGAGAGTGTCGATTGCTTCGGGCGGGCCGAGTCTGCGAAGCTCCACCCTCGCATTTGTCGGAACCTCGAAGACTCGTTCCGACGGGGACAACCTCAAGGTTGAACTCCAACA
This sequence comes from Fimbriiglobus sp., assembly GCA_025351325.1. Lineage (GTDB taxonomy): Bacteria > Planctomycetota > Planctomycetia > Gemmatales > Gemmataceae > JALHQU01. The sequence continues at coordinate 8,200 of JANXWE010000076.1, read as the reverse complement.
AAAATAAGAAATCCCTTCACCCCCCACTTCGCCTTTCCCGGTTTGCCCATTGTTGCTACAAGGCGGTGGTCGGTCGACCGTTCGTTCCTTCGGGGAGGAATCCCGTGTACAAGCTGCTTCTCTGTTTACGGTACTTGCGCACGCGCTACTTGGCGTTCGTTTGTATCGTCTCGGTTCTGCTCGGCGTCGCCACGCTCATCGTGGTGAATAGTGTCATGAGCGGCTTCAGCAACAAGCTGAAGGATCGTTTGCATGGCATCCTTTCCGACGTGCGCATTGAAACCGATAGTTCTGGCGGATTCCCGGAATCACCCGAAACGATCGAGCAAAACATCTTGAATAGTCCGGTCGGGAGCCACGTGGAAGCGATGTCGCCGAACATCGAGACATTCGCCCTGATCCAGTACACCGTACGGGATAGTTACGGCAACAAGATCACCCAAACCAAGCAAGTGCGACTCGTCGGGATCGATCCGGCGAAGCAGGCCAAGGTCGGTGGGTTTTCCGAATACCTGATTCGCCAGAAGAACTCGCCGAACCCGAGTTTCGATTTGACCGACGAGGCCAAGTGGCGACTCAAACAGAACATTTCGATGGCCAATGATGATCCGTTCGACTTCCCGCGGATTCCGCAACTGCCTCCGCCGGCTAGTGAAAAGTTCGGCGGCTTCTTGATCAATCCGATCATCGTGGCGAATCCAGGGGATGCGGGGCCGTTGCCCCCACCGGTGATGACGGCGGACGCACCCGCACGTTTGCCCGGTGCGATCCTGGGGTATTCGATGGGGCATTACCAGTACGTCGACCCTGATACCAAGATTTCCGAAGAGCGCAAGATCCTCATGCCCGGCGACGAAGTGTTCATCGCCACCGTCGGCGCCAGCGGCACCAAGCCCGTCTCGGCGACATTCATCATTTCCGACTTCTTCAAGTCGGAAATGAGCGAGTACGACAGTAGTTTCGTCTATGTGCCGCTCGAAGATTTGCAGCGGATTCGCGGGATGGACAACCATGTGAATGCTGTCCAGATCCGCTTGAAACCGGGTAGCCGCGACGACAATGTGTTCGTCCACAAGACTTTTGTGCCGGCCGTCCAAAAGATCATGCCCAAGCCACAGTCCACGGTGCAATCGTGGCAGCAACAACAGGGGCCGCTCCTCAGTGCCATTGATACCGAGCGTGGGCTTTTGAACGTGCTACTGTTCCTCATCATCGGCGTGGCTGGCTTCGGTGTACTGGCCATTTTCAGTATGATCGTCTCGGAAAAATACCGTGACATCGGCGTGATGAAATCACTCGGTGCGTCCAGCACCGGCATCATGGGTATCTTCGTCAGCTACGGCCTGTTGCTCGGAGTCGTCGGCTGCGGGTTGGGCACGGTCGTGGGCCTACTCTTCACGTACCGCATCAACGAAATCGAGGCGCTGTTGTCGGGTGTGACCGGCCAAGAAATCTTCGACCGCAAGGTCTATTACTTCGACAAGATCCCGACGAACGTCGAGGTTCTCAGCGTGGTGTTGGTGAACTTCGGGGCGCTCTCGGTCTGCGTGGTCTCGAGCATCTTGCCGGCGCTGCGTGCCGCCCGCCTTCACCCCGTGCAGGCATTGCGGTTCGAATAATCGTCATTTCGGATTTGGGATTGCGGATTTCGGATTGCATACCGGACACCCTCTCTTTAAATCCGAAATCCGCAATCCCAAATCCGAAATTGAGACCCGCCATGCTCGTTGTCGACAATCTTCAGAAGAGCTACCGGCGGCACGCCGAACAGGTTCAGGTTCTGCACGGGCTGAACCTCACCGTGGAATCGGGCGAGTTCCTCAGCATCGTCGGGGCATCCGGTTCAGGCAAGAGCACGCTGCTGCATTTAATGGGAGCGCTCGACGCCCCGGACAGCGGCCGAATTTCGCTGGATGGTAAGCGCATCGACAATTTGCGGGGCCGGGCCCGCGACCGGTTGCGCAGCCGAACTTTCGGCTACGTCTTCCAGTTCTACCACCTGCTGCCCGAACTACACGCCCTCGACAACGTGCTCATGCCCGCGTACATCGAAGCGTCGGTACTGGGCTGGTGGGGCAGTCGCAAAGAATGGCGGATGCGGGCCATGGCAATGTTGGATCGCGTCGGGCTGGGCCACCGCTGGAAGCACAAGCCGCGTGAAATGTCCGGCGGCGAGATGCAGCGCGCCGCCGTGGCCCGGGCACTGCTGATGAAGCCGCGGATGTTGTTGGCCGACGAGCCGACCGGGAATCTGGACGTCGAAACCGGCGAATCGATTGTGAACCTGTTGAAAGAACTCAATGCTGAAGAGCAGCTGACAGTGGTGATGGTGACGCACAACCTCGAACTGGCCCGCGGCACCGATCGGATCGTTCGCATGTCGGGCGGCCGCGTGGTGGAAGACGAGAAGCCCGCGATCCTGCACCACCGCTTGCTCAGCGCGGTAGGATGAGGAAAGTTTGTTGGCGATCATGGCGGAATTCTCCAGAAAAAACTGAATCTGCGTACAAGTGTACGGTGGTATATAAGCTCCAGCAGGCGAGCTGTCAAATGATTTCAGAAATTTTGTTCAGTTATTTCGGTAATGGGGTTTCTTCGCTCCTAATTCCGCACTCCGTACTCCAAATTTGAACGATGCCCGAACTTCCCGAAGTCGAAACTGTCGTCCGCGATCTCCGGCCGTTGATCGTGGGGCGGTGCATTGTTTCGGTTCGCGTCGGCTCCAAAAAACTGAGGAAACCGTGGGAGCAGGAGTGGGCCGATTGTGTCGTCGGAACCACACCGCTGGCTATTCGCCGACGGGGAAAGTGGATCCTCGTCGACCTCGATTCCGGGGCGATTCTCCTGGTACACTTGGGCATGACGGGCCAATTCACCGCCGTGCCTGCTGGTGAACCGGCACCCGACCATTTGCATTTCACGTTTGCCCTAAACGATGGCTCGGAGCTGCGTTACCGCGACACACGGCGCTTCGGCAGCGTCCAGTGGATCGCCAGCGATGCGTTGGTGCAAGACGCGTTCGGTGAACGACTTGGGCCGGAACCATTCGATATCCCCGCCAAACCATTCGCTGAAGCGTTGCGCAGCAGCCGGCGGAACTTGAAGGCGTTGTTGCTCGATCAATCGCTCCTCGCCGGCGTTGGCAATATCTACGCAGACGAATCGCTCTTCCGCTCGGGGCTGCACCCGCAGACTCTCGGAAGTTCATTGAAGCCTAAGGATTGCGACCGCTTGCGGCTGGCCATCGAAGAGGTGATTGCCAAAGCGATTGATGGCCGTGGTTCGACAATCCGCGATTACATCGGCGGCTCCGGGCTACGCGGCGGCTATCAAGATGAATTCACCGTGTACGGTCGCACCGGCGAAGCCTGCGTGAACTGTGGAACAGCCATCGAAATGATCCGCGTGGCCGGGCGTGCCTCGCACTTCTGCCCGAAGTGCCAAAAGCGGAAAAACTGATGGTTGGGCATCACCCATTCACCTCCTGCAACCAACTTTCTCTCACTTGTAAAAGTTGCTATTCCGTTGAAATTGTGTCTGGGGTAGAGTCCTGCACCGACCTTCGCACTCGGCCCACGGATGGGTACCGGACGGAGGAACGGAGTGAGTTGGCTAGGAGGCCGGCGTGCCACGCCCTTGGCAGCTTCGCCACAAATTGATCTTCGGTTTGGCGCTCGTCGTCGCCAGCGTCGCTCTGCTTCTCGGCGGAGCGCTGCTCGGGCTGTCGTCGTACTTCCAAACGATGGACACGATCCAGCGCAAGCACGCCGAGATGCAGATCGTGGTGAGGCTGCGCGATCAAATCCACAAGACGGGGGAGTTCCGCCCACAGGATCACACCAGCCCCGACTTTCAAACGGATGTGATCCTCGAAGAATCGCGGAAAGGCCGCGTCGTTTTGGCCGAGTACGAATCGACGCTGAAAAACAAAACGATCCGCCGGAATCTCGACCCCGATGGTGGCCGCGATGAAACGGCCCTGATCGCCAAGCTCCAAGAGGCTTTCCAAGCCCTCGAAGAAGCGGTCCGCGCTGAAAAGGTCGGGGGACTCTCGCTGAAGGGCAACATCCCGCTCGTGCACCAAGACGCGGTGCAAAAAGCCCTGGTTGACCTCAACCGGTTCAGCACCGATCTGTTCCTCTATCTTGTCGCCGACGTCCGCAGTAGTCTCGATTCCTCGCGGGCGAATCACCGCCGCAGTCTCTACATCACCGGCGGGGCCACGGCGTTGGCTCTCCTGCTCGTCTGCACGCTGCTCTATTATTTCCGCGTCTGGGTCTTCACCCCGATCAAGCTTCTGCAAGCGGGGGTGCGCCGGGTTCACCGCGGTGAATTCGATCAGCCGATTCAACTGGAAAGCCAAGACGAGTTGCAGGAACTCGCCCACGAATTCAACGCCATGACCACGCGGCTGCGCGACATCTACAAAGATCTCGCCCGCCAAGTCAACGAGCGCACCCGGCAGCTCGTCCGCTCCGAACGCATGGTCAGCGTCGGCTTCCTCGCCGCCGGGGTCGCCCACGAAATCAACAACCCGCTGGCCAGCATCGCCTTCTGCTCCGAAGCCCTCGAACGGCGGTTGCAAGACGTGCTGACGAAGGTGCCGGGCGAAGCGGAAGTGATCGCCAAGTACCTGCGGATGATCCAACAGGAAGCGTTCCGCTGCAAGACGATCACCCAGAAGTTGCTCGACTTCAGCCGCAGTGGGGGTCGCCGCGAGCCGACCGAACTGAGTGGGTTGATCGAAGACGTGCTGCAAGTCGCGCAGCATCTGCCGAACGCCCGTGGCAAGCAGTTGATCTTCCAACCGCCGGGAGAAATCACGGCACTGGTCAGCGGCCCCGATGTGAAATCGGTGGTGCTGAACATGGTGGTGAACGCCCTCGACAGTATGGACGACACCGGCACCCTGACGACGACGCTTTCGAGCGATGGCGAAACCGCCCAAATGACCTTCACCGATACCGGCTGCGGGATGACGCCGGACGTGCTCGACAACATTTTCGAGCCGTTCTACACGCGGAACCGCACCGGCAACGGTACAGGGCTGGGGCTGAGCATCAGCCACCAGACCATCGATCAACACGGCGGCACAATCCAAGCCCAAAGTGCGGGGCCGGGCCGTGGTAGTACCTTCGTGATCCGTCTGCCGCTGCGGGCCGTTGAAACTCGTCCCGACGTGCGGGACAACCGACACGAACCGGCCGACGTGGTGCCGTTCGCGGTGAATCGAGCAGCTTGAGTGTGGGACAGGCAAGATGACTGTCCCACGGCGAACAGAACTGACCGACTGGGAGAACACCCTTGGCGAACCCGATCCATCCAAACCGTTTGCGCGTTCTCTTCGTGGACGACGAACGCTCTTTGCAAGAGTTCATGCGGACGGAACTGCCGCGCCTCGGCCACGATGTCGTCGTCTGCCCGAACGGCACGACGGCGCTCCAAGCCATCGCGCAGCAGAACTTCGACTTCGCCATCCTCGACATCCGCATGCCCGACATGACCGGCATCGACGTGCTCCAGCGGCTCAAACAAATTTCGCCCGACACCGACGCGGTGATGATGACCGGCTACGCCAGCGAAGAGAGCATGGTGCAAGCGATGCGGCTCGGGGCCTGCGACTACTTGCGCAAGCCGTGCAAAATGAGCGAGATCGAAGCGGTCCTGCTCCGGGCCGCCGACAAAAAACGGCTGAAGAGCAAAGCTGCTGCGCTCGAAGCTCGCGTGCAAGCGGCTGAGGGGCCGAGCCTGCTCGTCGGCAGCAGCCCAGCCATGCAGCCGGTACTGCGGCTAATTGAACAACTCGGGCCGACCGACGCCCGGGTGCTAATCACCGGGGAAACGGGCACCGGCAAAGAGGTGGTGGCCCGCAGCCTGTTCCTCAACAGCCGGCGTGCCGATTTGCCCTTCGTGCCGGTCAACTGTGGCACGCTGAATCAGAACCTCGCGGAGTCGGAACTCTTCGGCCACAAAAAGGGGTCGCACAGTACGGCCGACCGGGATCGCAAGGGTCTGTTCGAAGTCGCTCACACCGGCACGCTGTTCCTCGACGAACTCGGTGATCTCGACAAGAACATCCAGGTGAAGTTACTCCGCTTCTTGGAGTCCGGGGAGATCCGTCCGCTCGGGGCCACCGAAGCGATCTACTCCGACGTGCGCGTGATCGCCGCCACCAACAAAGACTTGCAGAAGATGATCGCCGAAGGGAACTTCCGCGAGGATCTGCTCTACCGGCTCAACATGTTCCACATTCACCTGCCGCCGCTGCGCGACCGCAAAGAAGATATCCCCGACCTCGCCGTCCATTTGCTGGCGCTCGTTTCCAAACGACCGCTGGAAATGGTCGTCAATTTACTGACGAACGAGGCGTTGGAAATCTTGCTGGCGTACAACTGGAAGGGGAACATCCGCGAACTCAAGAACGCCATGGAGTACGCGTGGATCGTGTCCGGGAACCAGCCGATTACCGGGCAGCATCTACCGATGGAAGTGCGGGCACGCATGGCCAGCAGCTCGAATTATCAAACGGCCCCGCGGCTGGCCGAAGCCCCGACGGTGCTCTCGATGCCGACGAATTACAGCGGCGGGCAATCGGGCATGAAGACGCTCGCCGACGTCGAAATGGAATACATTTTGACGATCTACGCCCAGAACAAGTTCAACAAGCAATCGACCGCCAACGAGTTGGGGATCAGCCTGAAGACGCTGTATAATAAGTTACACAAGTACGAAGAGGAACGCCGGACAATGGCGGGGTGATTAGCTTGCAGCACCTGTCTTTGCCCGTTTCAACTGCATTTGGCGCCAAGCGAGGAAATCGCCACCGGGGATGAGAACGGCCGTTGAAGGCAAAGTTTGCAAAACGTAAGCCCAAGCCTCGACAAATTCTCCATGTGAAGTTGTGATTCGGACTCGTTGGCGGCGATACTCATGTGGTTCTGGGTCGTGCGGCGCACACCCTTCGTACTCATCAAGGAGGGCTAAAATCTCCATTTCTTCGCCCGAATTCAAAGCGATCAGATCGCCGAGTGTCCGTCGATAACCGATCGGGTGAAGCATGATACCGGGGTAGCTGCCAAGGTCGAACAGTTCCGCGTCAATCTGCCCGTCACCAAAGTATTGTGAATGCTGGGCCAACACCCGTTGCATGTCGTGGCTGGAGCCTTCCCTCAGAGTTCCATAGACGAAGAGAAGTTGCTTCGATGTTTCCATGTTGTCAAATCCCTTCAATTCTTAGAGGTGGACTCCGGTTTCACAGGGAGGCTTTTCAACAGTTTCTCCAAACTCTCGAATCCATTATCGCGGATGAAGCGAACGATAAAGTCGTGCTGCTGAAGTAATCGCAAATAGTACTCAAAAAGTTTGAGGATTTCCTCGCGGAACAGTTGTTTCAGTTCCCAAAGGTTGGCGATGTATTCAAAGAAATTGAGGTAGTCGACGAACAATTCACACAGCTCATCATCGGTGTGCTCGCCAGTGATTCCCTTTTTTAGGTTTTCGTACTCTGGTACCGATTGGTAATCTAAAACTCGCCGAATTCGCTTGTAAGTCGGCAACTCATAGAACTTAGAATGAAGTTTCTCAATCCACTCTGCACGTTTCAGTCGGGTACTATTGCGATACGTTACCAAAGCGATGATTCCGCCGATGACAGCTACGACAACTCCAATGATCGGGATCACTTCGGCCAGCTTCATCTCCATGGCCGAACCTCAGAGTCAATGCGTCGTTATCAACCTTATTGTATCAGTTGCTCCCTGATCGCTCACTTCCCGCCCAATTCCTCGCAAAGCTCGTCCAAATGCTTCGACAGCCGATCCCACGGGTTGGCGGCCTTCGGGTCGTCGGCTCGGAACGGGGCTTCGGTCACGTAGACCCAGCGGGTGTACTTCCGCACCATCTTCAGCGCGGCTTTGTCGAGCTTCTCTTGCGAGTGCAGCAGCACGGCGCGGGTGTGGGGCGGGTAGTCCGAGTAGCCGCCGAAGTAGTCCCCCTTCAGCCGTTCTTCCTTGGGCCAAGCGTCGCCCTCGTGGATGACGATCACGTCGGCACCCGGGTCGGCGAAGTAGCGACCAGGGGTGTCGGCGCCGGGGTTGCCAACGGTAGGCCAGCAGCCAGCCTCGTGGGCGTACTTGTTGAGGGCCGCTTGGTACTTCGCTCCCTCGGCGGTGTCGTCGTAGCGCATCTCGTCGAAGAAGAT
>JANXWE010000070.1 GCA_025351325.1 Fimbriiglobus sp. | reverse complement strand
ATTCATGCCCGACCCGAGTAGCGACGACCATAAGTTGGCCGACGAAGCGGGCATCCCGTTTTTCACCATCAGCGAGGAACAAATTTATGTCATCGGCCCTGACCGACGCGTCGGCGGATGCAGCGGTCCATCTGGCTTCCCTATTTGAGTCCTACGAGGAGGCCCGATCCGCGCCCCTCCCGAAAGTAGAAATCCACGAAGCCCTCGCCATCAGCAACGCGGACGGATTGCTCGCTTACGAACAACTCCACCACTACGGGATCGAAATCTTTCTCGAAAAAGATGGTTGGCATGTCAACTACGAAATCAAACAGCGGAACGGTTCGCGCGTCGCCGGCGGCGGCCCCCACTACGTCATCGACGCCGACACCGGCGAAATTCTGAGCAAGAAATACTACCAGTGACACGCCGTTGACACGCCATAGGAACCGCACGCCAGCATGAGTACGACACCCCCGAAGCCGTCGAAATACACCACCGATGAGATCACCGCGCTCGAGGGCTTGGAGCCGGTGCGCGTCCGCCCGGCCATGTACATCGGCGGGGTCGATGCGAAGGGGTTGCACCACCTCGTCATGGAAATCGTCGACAACTCCATCGACGAATACCTGAACGGCTACGCCGATCACATTCTCGTGGTGCTGCACAAATCGGGCGACGCCATCACCGTGCAAGACAACGGCCGCGGCATCCCCGTCGACACCCATCCGAAGTACAAAATCTCCGGCCTCGAACTCGTGCTGACCAAGCTGCACGCCGGGGGGAAATTCAACAACAAGGACAGTAACTACTTCTACTCCGGTGGCCTCCACGGGGTCGGTGCGTCGGTGGTCAATGCGCTCTCGAAGAAATTGATTGCCAACGTGCGCCGGGACGGATTCGAGTACCAGATGACTTTTGCGAAGGGAATCCCGCAGACGAAGCTCGAAAAGATCGGGCCATTCCGGGGCCACGGTACCATCATCACGTTCCACCCCGACGACACGATCTTCAAAACGACCCGGTTCGACGCCGACACGATCCACCATCGACTCGAGGACATCTCGTACATCCACGCCGGGCTGAACATCACGTTCAGGAACGACATCACCGCCGAATCGGTCGACCTGTCGCACCCCGGCGGCATCCCCGACTTCCTCGTCAAACTCGTGATGGACGATCAGAAAGCACCTGTGACGGAGGCCGCGTTCCACGCCAAACGCGAGGGCGAAGACCGGATGGAAATCGCGCTGCAATGGACGCAATCGACCGACGAAACATTGCGGTCGTACGTCAACGGCATCCGCACACCCAACGGTGGCACGCACGAAAACGGCTTCAAATCGGCCCTGCGGAAAGCGGTGAACAACTACATCGAAACCCACGACGTGAAGATCAAAGGGTTGAAGATCACCGCCGACGATATCCGCGAAGGGGTCGTGGCGATCCTGTCGGTGTTCGTGCAAAATCCGGAGTTCGAGGGGCAGACCAAGCAGCGACTCAACAACGGCGAAACCGAAGCCAAGGTCGACAACTTCGTCCGCACGGCCTTAGAAACGTGGCTGAATTCCAACGGCTCGGCCGCCGATGCCATCGTCGGTCGCATCGTGCTGGCGGCGAAAGCCCGGGAGGCGTCTCGGGCCGCCATCGAGATCACCCGCAAGTCGGTCAGCAATACCCGCCGGCTCAGCTTGCCCGGCAAATTGGCCGACTGCAAGTCGGCCGACCTAGGCCACACGGAACTGTTCATCGTCGAAGGTGATAGTGCCGGTGGCTCGGCGAAACAGGGCCGCAACAATGCCACCCAAGCGGTACTGCCACTACGGGGTAAGATTCTCAATGGCGAAGATCTTACGACCCTTGATGTGTTGAAAAATGCCGAACTGGCCGACTTGACCAATGCCATCGGCACCGGCGCCGGGGACAAATTCCAATACGGCGGCCTGCGTTACGGCAAGATCATCCTGCTGATGGACGCCGACGCGGACGGCTACCATATCTGCACGCTACTACTCGGCTTCTTCTTTCGTCACATGCCGGAGTTAGTACGCAAGGGACACATTTTCATCGCTCAGCCGCCGTTGTACCGGCTTGATGTCGGTAAGGAGACGTATTGGGCACGCGACGACGAACATAAGGAAGAGATCATTGGAGGGTTGCGGAGCAACTCGAAGATCGACATCACCCGGTTCAAAGGACTGGGAGAAATGCCGGCCCGTGTGTTAGCCCAGACGACGCTCGACGTGAAGACACGTACTGTGCTGAAGGTGGAAGTCGAGTCAAATTTGGAGGCCCACGACGCCTTCCGTGACCTGATGGGCAGCGATGCGGCCCCACGGTACAAATTCATCATGGAGAAGGCCGATCAGACCGTCGCCGAGGATTTGGATCTGTGAGTCACTTCCACAACAACGCCGCGCAGATGCCCCCGTGCAGCGTCCAGGCGATGGTTCGGGGCCAGTTGTATTTCACCAAATTGGCCAGCGTTCGAACCTCCAGGCCGTCGGCTATCAATCGGGTGTGTTGAGGGACTTGAACCAACACCGTCGAGAAGCCCCAGGCGCCAACGCAGACGTTGCCGAGCCATACCAGTGCCGATTCCGGGTGGAACACGAGCAACGCCAACGACGTGCCCAATTCGACGAGCATCGGCAGGATCACGACCCGGCCCGTCACCGTTTGATGCTTCAGCATTTCCGCCCGGAATCGGTCGGGTGCGATGTTGCGGAACGATGGGTATATGAGCAACTGCACTAGCCAAATCACGCCGACCATGAACCACGTGGCCAAGGCATTCGCGATCAGCAGTCCGTCGCTCATCCCTTCGCCTTCACGGTCGAAAGTCCACCGTCGATACCAATGAGCTGACCCGTCACCCACGTTGTGGCGGGGTCAAGTAACCACGTGATTGCTGTCGCCACGTCGTTTGGTTCTCCAACTCGGCCAAGTGGGTGCATTGCGGTGGATGCCTTCAAGGCCAGCTCGTTCGAGGTGATGCGGGCAGCTAGCGGGGTCTTCACCAAACCAGGAGCCACCGCATTCACACGGATGTTGCGGGGAGCGTAGGTTGCCGCTGCGGAGAGTACCAAGCCATTCACAGCCCCTTTGGCGGTGGCGATGGCTTCGTGATTCATCAGCCCGATTCGCGTTGCCACGGTAGACGCGAGGACGATGGAACCGCCGGTGGTCATCATCGCTTTGGCGGCCGCACGGACGGTGTAAAATGCGGAGTAAGTGTTGAGTTGCAATGTCTGCTCGAACTCGGCATCGGTAGTCAGGTGCGCCGGTTTGAGAATGATCGAACCGACTAAATTGGTTGCCCCCGCTAACGTGCCGAACTTTGCGGTCGCCGCAGTAAATGCCGAATCCATGTCTGCCGATTTCGTGGCATCCCCGACGTGCGTGACATACTCGCTCTGCGGGTGCGCCTCACGAAGTTCGGCCGCGAGCGCGTCGAGTTTGCCCGCCGTTTGGCCGACCAGGAACAGCCGCGCCCCTTTGGCGGCGAGCAGCCGACAGAGGGCGGTGCCGATGCCCCCGGCGGCACCGATCACGACGTAGGCGGGTAATTCTTGACTCATGCTCGGCTCACGCGGATGGAAGAGGTACTTTCAATTCTGATGTTAGTGTCGGCGGGGTACGTCCTTTCCAACCGACCGGGCGACCGAGCCAGCTTCGCACCGTGGCGTACCATTGAATGGCGAGTAACGTCGCAATCGACAACGGATGGAAAATGACCCCCCACCATGGTTGTTGAAATCGGCTCGCGGCATGAATTCGCGGTGCGAGCGACCAGCCGACCGCCAGGAGGATCGCCAAAGTTTCGTAGAGCGGCAGCGGCAGATAGCACAGGAGTGCGAACGGTAGCACGTGCCCGAGGGTGAGTAGCACCGTCCAAATCCAGATCATACCTGGGGAGCCGATCCCCTCGCGGGCATTTTTGGCGAAGCCGTTCCAGACTTGGCCGGTACTGCGGTACATCCGACAGACGGCATCTTGGCTCGCATCGCCGAGGTCGGTTTTCAAGCCGCATGTGCGGTAAGCACGTGGCAGTTTGACCCCGTCGTGCAGGGAAGCGCGTACCATCGGGTGCCCGTGCCCACCGACTTGGCGGTACGCTTCGGCGGTCGTCAGAAACCACTGACCACAGCCGGCCCCGAGTGCCGGGAGGAGACTCAGACGCATCCGATTCAGTGGGAGGTAACCGAGTAGTAACCAGTTGATCAGCGGGACGATCAAAACTTCACCGAGGGTACCGGTTTCTTGGCGTGGGAAACCACTGACCAGACTCGCACCGGAGGTACGCAGGAATCCGCCCATGCGCTGCAAGGCGACCGGGCCGAGTCGGACATCGGCATCAAGAAAGGTGATGACTTCGTACCGGGCCAGTTGCGAAAGTTGGAAGCAAGCGTACTGCTTACCGCACCAACCGGCCGGCAACGGCGAAGACGTGGCCAAGCGGACGCGGGGATCTCGACTGGCGACCTCCTGCACGATTTCGGCGGTGCGGTCGGTCGAACTATCGTCGAGCACGATCACTTCCAATTCGACGCCGGTGTTGGCCAGCACCGCTTCGAGGGCCTTGGCGATCCCGGCCTCCTCGTTGCGTGCGGGGATCAGCACCGAGATTCGTTCCGGCGTGCCACCGGTACTGATTTCCGGGACGCGGAACTGCTTGACATTGCGAAAATAGAGCCAACACGGGAGGCCCGAGAAGAACAGGGCCAGGGCGACGAGCGCGAGGATCATGGTGTCCCCTGGCGGTGATCGGGGCGAAATCGGCGGAAACGCAACCAGCACGCCAGCCGGCGGAAGAGATCGTAGCCACCACCGACGCCGACTTGGCCGCCGTGGAGAATCGTGAATTTCGCCGGGTCGCGGGATTGCGTTTCCAAGTTCAAGATATCGAGATTTTCGGTGAGGATGGCTTCGAGTTTGGCCGTCCATTCCCGGCCGGTTCGCTTGGACTCGGGATCGATGGCCACCGGTTCCGCGATGCGCAACAAAGCTTCGGGAGTGCTCTCCGTCCAGAAGGAATATTCGATGGCCAAGCAGACGACCCAGCCACGTTTCATGCGGGCCGCCAAGTGACCGACGCCGCTTTTCAAGTTCAGCGGCCGGGTGCGAACGTCGGCGAAATCACCTTGAGCGGTGATCCAGATAGCCCGTTTCGGTTCCGCGAGGATGGCGTCGCCGATTTGCAGAAACTCGGCGGCACTGCGGAGCGATGTCGGATCGAGCGGGAAGAAGCCGAGCTTACCGAAGATGGGGTAGTTCTTGAGCATTTGGATGTGAATCGGTGCGTAGCTGTGGTAGTCCTTCAACGACAAGACAAGCGGCATCCCGACCATCGGATCCCACCACGACGGGTGGTTGGCAACGACGAGAATCGGTTCGCCGTCGGTCGGCAGTTTGGCACCGCTGGCCGACAGGCGAACCGCGTGAAAGCGTTTGCGAACATACCGCATGACATAGCGACTGAAGCCCTGGAAGAGCCAATGGATACGTTTCGGCAGTTTCGTGCCGCTCACGCTGGCATCTCCGCCCAGTGCGACGTCGGCTTGCCCGCAAACTCGTTGGCCTTGGCCCGAACACGTGGAGCGACCGCGTCGCGGTCGAGTGTATCAGCGGCAATCCAGCCCGACATTAGCACCATGGGCATTCCTGGGCCTGGATGAGCCGCGCCACCGGCCAAGTACAGCCCCTTGATGTCGGGTGAGCGGTTGGCCGGTTTGAACGCCCCCAGCCACTTGCCGTGCGAAGCGATGCCGTAAATTGCCCCGTTGAGGACGCGGTAGCGGTCGTGGATGCTCTGCGGCGTGAGGTTCGATTCGTACACGATTCGCTCCTCAATGTCCGGCATATTACCCGTCGTCTTGAGCTTGTCCAAAATCACCTGCCGGTACGCCGGTAGCATCTTCGCCCAATCGTGGTGCGGCCGCAAGTACGGCGTGTGAACGAGGACGTACAGCGCTTCGCCGCCGGGCGGGGCCGTGCCCGGTTCCGTGCGGGTGGTCGCCGCGACATAGCAGGTCGGATCGGGCGCCGGTTCGCCTTCGTCGTAGATGGCGTGGAACTCTTCTTCCGGATCGCGGCTGAAGATGAAGTTGTGGTGCAACAAATGGTCGTAGGCCTTGTTCAACCCGAGGTAGAGCACGACGCCGGAGCAGGCCGGTTCGTACTTGCGTCTGGCGTCGAACTTCACTTTGGCCTTCGGGGCGTTACCGTTGAGCAATTCACGGTGCGTCCGCACGCTATCGGCGTTTGAAACGATCCCAGCGACTTCGATCCGTTCGCCGCCGTCGGTTTCGACGGACACCACCGTGTCACCGGATGGATTCGTGTGAATGTGCTGGATGCCCGTCTCGGTGCGATACTCGACACCGAGTTCGGTGCCGAGTTTCACGAGTGCCTCGGGGACGGCCCGGGTGCCGCCCATCGGGTACCAAACCCCCTCGGACGTTTGCATATGTGCAATGCTGCACAAAATCGCCGGGGACGCATCGGGCGACGAACCGACATACTGAGTGAAGTGGTCGATCATCTGGGCGACACGGGCATCGGGGACGTACTTGCGCACGGTGCCAGCGACCGAGCGACCCATCCGCATTTTCATGACGTCGCCGAGGATTTTCGGCGAGAACCCCGCTTTGAAATCGATCATGTCACGGATGCCACCGATCGACTTCCAGAAGAAGTAATCGTCGCTGATGGAGTGCAGCCGGTTGGAGAGTTCGAGGAACTTCTCGTAGCCTTCCGCTGACCCGCTGCCGGGGGCGAACGATTCCAACTTGGCCTTCATGGCGCCGGTGTTTTCGACGAGATCGAGGACGTTGCCATCGCTGAAGAAGCAACGCCACTGCGGGTCGAGTTTCACCAGCGTCAGGTAATCTTCGATCCGGCGCCCCGCCTCGGCGAAGATCTGTTTGAGCACGGCGGGGATCGTCAAAATCGTCGGCCCCATGTCGAACCGGAACCCAGCTTCGTTCAACACGGCCGCTTTGCCACCGAGCCAGGACGACTTTTCGAACACGACGACTTCGTAACCACGGGCCGCCAGGGTGCAGGCCGAAGCCAAGCCGCCGAGACCACCGCCGATAATCGCAATCCGTGTAGCACTCACTCGAAAACCCCGTTGTCGTGTGTGAATTAGCCGACCGCAACTTTCGCAGGCGTGCCGGCTTCGGCGTCCAACCAGGCGACGTCCCGGCCAAAATCTTGGAGTAGTAATCGGGCGGTGATCCGAGCCGATTCGTAAATCACCGGCAGACCACTGCCCGGGTGGGTGCCACCACCAACGAGGTAGACCTGTTCCAAATCCTCGAAGCGATTCCGTGGCCGCAGGTGCAACATCTGCCCGAGGTTGTGGGCGAGGTTGAACGTGGCCCCTTTGTAGACTTCGTGATCGTGTTCCCAGTTCGCGGGCGTCAGCACCTTCTCGAACCGAATCCGTTTCTCAATGTCTTTCATGCCCAGCTTGGCCATCTGCCGAATCACATTGTCGCGGTAGTTCTGTCTTTGCTCAGCCCAGCTCACGTTGGGGTGCTGGTGCGTCACCGGAACCAGGCAGTAAATCGTACTCATCCCCTTCGGAGCCATGGACGGATCGGTCGGGGACGCATTCTGTATGTAAAACGAGGTGTCTTCCGTCAAGCTGTGGTTTTTCTCGATGTCGTCGAGGTTCTGCAAGTAATTCTCGGACGTGTAGATCGTGTGGTGGGGCAATTGGTCGTACACCCCGTCGATGCCCAGGTAGAGCATGAACGTCGAACAGGAATACTTCTTCTTGGCCAGCTTTTCATCCGTCCAACGGCGACGCAGATGATTCGGAACGAGCTTCGTCATGGTGTTGGCGAAGTCCGAATTCAGAATCAAAGCGTCAGCCCGGTGTTCACCCGATTCCGTGCGCACGCCAACCGCTTTGCGACCGTCGAACAGGATCTCTTCGACCGATTCATTCAGTTCGATTTCGACACCGAGTTCCTGAGCAATGCGTGCCATCCCTTCGGACACGGCACTGCAGCCGCCGTAGGGATGCCAGACGCCGAAGTCGTACTCGAGATAGCTCAGAATGCTGAACAAGCTCGGGCAATTGAACGGCGACATGCCAAGGTACTTCGACTGGAAACTGAATGCCAGCCGGGTGCGTGGATCTTGGAAGTAGCGTTGCAGTTCACCATCCACCGACGCCCACGGCCGGAGCATCGGGAGTAGTTTGATCAATTCCCAACTGATGAGATCTTTCCAGCCGAGGAAGGGGCTTTCGAGAGCGGGCCGGAACTTTTCGAGCTTCACCCGGTTGTCGAGGATGAACTTCTTGACGTTGGCGCCGTCGGTCGGGTTGAGCTTGGCGACTTCGGCGGCCATCCGGGTGAGATCCGGGGTGCAGTCGAGCTGGCCACCGGTCGTGCCGAAGAGCACGCGGTACTGAGGATCGAGCCGCACCATCGGGATTTCGTCCCAGAGGTTGCGGCCGATGACTTGGAAGATCCGTTCGAGCACGCGTGGGTAAAGGAAGAACGTCGGGCCGAGATCGAAGCGGAAGCCCTGCTCTTCGATGGCCGAGCAACGCCCGCCGACACGGGGCATCCGCTCGATGATCTTCACACGCAGTCCGGCTTGTTTGAGCAACAGCGCCGCCGCCAACCCACCAGGGCCGGCACCGACAATCAGAACGGACTCTGGCTTGCGTTTCTGTTTTGATTTGGTCAGTGGTGCTTTGAGAATCGTCGTCGTAGCCATGCTTCATCCAAAGACTGAGTCGGTGGGAATCCTCTCAATACTGGTAGATAGTACGACGAGACCAAGTAAAGTTTCTACACGGAATCTCAGTGAGGTTTTTGGAATGGCCCTTTCGGCGGACGAACTCTTTGCGGCATTGGAAGAAATTCCGCGTGTGCCCCTGGCCCATTTACCGACGCCGTTGGAAGAGGTCCCTGCATTCTCGGCGGCCCTCGGTGGCAGGATACGCGTCTTCATCAAGCGCGACGACTGCACCGGGTTGCTCCTCGGCGGGAACAAAGCCCGGCACAACGAATTTCTCATGGGCGACGCCCTCGATCAAGATTGCGACCGGGTCGTTTGGGGAGCGAAAGTCCAATCGAACAATTGCCGGCAAACGGCGGCCGCGTGTGCGAAGCTCGGGTTGCCCTGCTACCTATACTTGAGCCGAGCGGGGCTTTCGACGGAACCGCAAGGGAACTTGCTGCTCGACTATTTGGTCGGTGCCCATGTCGAATTCACCGATGCGAAAATCGGCCCGGAACTCGATTCGTACTTGCTGGCCCGTGCCGATGAATTCCGAAAAGAGGGCCACAACCCGTACGTGTGGGATCGCGATCGGGTCGTGCCCCGTGCCGCACTGAGTTACGTCGATTGCATGGCTGAAATCGCCGACGATCTGGCGTCCGAAGAGTTGGAAGCCGCCGCGATTTATGTGTCGTCCGCCGGGGGAACCGGCGCCGGCGTAGCACTCGGGGTTCAACTTCTCGGACTCTCGGCCAAGGTTCGCTTGATCTGCCCGATGGCGTGGCCATGGGATATTCCCGAAGCGCTGGCACGGGATGCCAACGCCGCGGCGGAACTTCTTGGTGTGCCGCAGCGGCTGAAACCGAGCGATTTCGACGCGGATAAATCTTACATCGCACCCGGTTATGGGCTACCATCGAAAGCGGGGCAAGAGGCGTTGCACTTGCTGGCCCGTACCGAAGCGATTTTGCTCGATCCGGTCTATTCCGCGAAAGCGATGGCGGCGTTGATCGCCGACGTGCGAGCCGACAAATACCCGCCCGGTAGCATTTTGGTGTTCATCCACACGGGTGGCACCCCCGCCATCTTCGCCGATCCCGCAGGGGTGCTCGGCACCGGTAGTTGAGCAAATAGAAGGGTCGTCATGCGAATTGCGTTCTTCTTCGTCATTTTGTTCGGCGCCCCACTTCTCGGGGCGGAACCGGTTTATACCGATCCGGAATTGACTGCGGCCAACCGAGCGCATTGGTCATTCGTTCCCATCGCACGGCCGAAGGTACCGGCGAACGTCGATCCGATTGACTGGTTCATCCGGGCAAAACTCGCCGAGACGAAACTCAAACCGTCGCCGGAAGCGAGCAAGCTCACACTCCTCCGCCGCTTGACTTTCGACCTGCACGGATTGCCGCCTACACCGGCCGAGATCGAGGCGTATTTGAACGACTCTTCTCCGAAAGCCTATGAAACGTGTGTGGATCGATTACTGGCGTCGCCGCATTATGCGGAGCAGCAGGCTCAGCATTGGCTCGACGTGGTGCGCTTTGCCGAATCCAACGGTTACGAAATTGATGGTGAACGTCCGCATGCTTGGCGCTACCGTGACTACGTCATCCGTAGTTTCCACGAAGATAAACCGTACGACCGTTTTCTCACCGAGCAACTTGCGGGGGACTTGCTGGCGAAAGACAAACCTCCTCGTGAAGTCGCCGATTTGTGGATCGCAACCGGATTGCACCGCTGCGGTTCCGTCCACATGGTGGCTGGGAATGTGGATCGCGACGAGAACCGCCAAGAAGTCCTCACCGAGATGGTCAACGGTCTCGGCTCCGCGATCCTTGGCCTGACGATGGGTTGCACGCGCTGCCACGATCACAAGTTCGATCCGCTCTCCCAAGGGGACTACTACAGGCTTCAAGCTTTCTTCGCGGGCACGTCCTACCGCGATGTCGGAATCGCCACACCGATGGAACGCGAGACCTATTCCAAAGTCACTGCCGCCGTGATGAAGCGAATCGAGCCGATCAAAAAATCGTTGGCCGAATTGGATGGGAAATACCGACCCAAACTCCTCGCGGAGAAGATCGCCAAACTAACCGAAGCGGTGCGCGACGCGTTGAAACAAGAATCGCCCAAGCGAACACCGGCGCAGCAAGCGCTCGTCAATGCGGCCGAACCATCGACGAAAATTCTCTGGGATGAACTGCTGGCGGTGTATTCCGCCGACGATTTGGCGAAGCACAGAGCGCTACAAGCCGAACGAGTGAAACTGGAACTGGAGTTGCCAGATCCCCCGGCCGCCGCCTGGGCGCTCAGCGAAGACAAGCCCGAGGCGATCACCCATATTTTGAAACGGGGCGACGCCAAACGGAAGTTGTCCACCGTGCAACCGGGCTTCGTCCGCGTCGCCAATTCGACGCAAAATGCACCCAAGACCCGGCTTGATTTGGCGCACTGGATCACCGATCCCAAACATCCCCTCACGGCTCGCGTCATCGTCAACCGCGTCTGGCAACAGCACTTCGGCCGGGGTATCGTCGCCAGCCCCAACGACTTCGGCACCCGTGGAGAACTTCCGACCCACCCGGAACTGCTCGACTGGCTCGCCGCTGAACTCGTATCGCCGACAACATCGCCCGGAGAAGAGTGGAGTCTCAAGCGTATCCACAAATTGATGGTGATGAGCGCGACCTACCGTCAGCAAAGCACAACCAAATCGAACGCGCTGACCACCGAGCACGACCCTGAGAACAGGCTGCTCTGGAAGGCCAACCGCCAGCGTTTGACTGCCGAGGCAATCCGCGATTCAATCCTCGCGGCGGCGGGGACGCTCAACCGAGAGTCGTACGGGCCGAGCGTGAAAGTGCCATTGCAACAAGAGGTCTACGATCTGATTTTCACGGAAGAGGAACCGGTCGGACTTTGGCGGGTCACCCCCGACACGAAGCAGCACACCCGCCGCAGCATCTACCTGTTCGGCAAACGGAACGTCCGCCAGCCCTTGCTCGAAGCGTTCGACCAACCCGACACAATTGGGTCGTGCGCCGATCGTGGCGTCAGCACGTTCGCCCCGCAAGCATTGATCCTGATGAACGGTCCGCTCGGCCAAGAGCAGAGCCGACTCATGGCTAAAAGCTTGCAAGCCAAGGTCGGCGACGGCCCGAAAGAATGGATTGCCACCGCGTACCGGCGTTCATTCGGGCGGCCACCGCGTCCGGACGAGTCCGAACTGCTTCTGAAATTCCTCACGGATCAAACCGCGTTGCTGAAGGGGAACCAAGATGCGGCGCTCGCCGACCTGTGCTCGGCGTTGTTGAACCTGAGCGAATTCATTTACGTTGAATGACGGGCGTTCAACCCAGCACGAACTCCAAGATTTTGTCGAGGTTCTTTTGTTCCGGGGCGGCGTTCTTCCGCATGGGAATCGTCGGGTACACTTCGGGGTAGTGGTACATTCCTGCTTGCCAATTTGCGGGCCACGACTCCGGTAATTCCGAAATCCGGAAGCGCTGCTCGGCACCCGGCGGGATCTTTCGTCCGTCCGCATCGCGATACGGAATGCCAATCAACAGCCGCTCGTTCGGGTCTGCCGGGAGCAACTTCGTCGAAATGGCCGACGCACTGTTAAAATATTGGGACTTTAGCCCGTCGCAATTGTCGGCGAGTTTGCCGACCAGTTGCCGCAGGAGTCGCACCATTCGGTCACGGTCGTTCGGGTGAACCAGATCGAGTTTCGGAGCGACAAAGGCCACGCGGTTGATCCAACCCGGCCGCAAAGCGTGTGGCAAAAAGGTCTTCGCCAAGTGTCGACCGACCGTCTGCATCCCCGTTTCGCCGGGGTCGAGCACCCGAAATAAGTCTTGGAGAATCTGGCGGGTGTCGTCGTACATGCCGACGCCCCCGGCTAATAGCATCATCACATCGACGATCACCACCAGCGAATGGCACGACTTCAACGTGTGGAAATAGGGCTGAACAAGTTCTGTTTTGTACTTCTCGAATCGGGCCGCGAACAGGGCCGTCATGACCGGGTGTGCCGCACGGAGTTCGGCGGTGAGCGGGGCGAATTCCGAATGCGCATCCAAGCCGACGTGTCGGCTCGTCGCGAGTTCCTGGGGGCTGGATGGCTTGGCGAGATTACCGCTGATATCGAGCAAAAAAGTCGACGGTGAAATCATCGGCTTGAACGAGAGGATCAACTTCGCCAATGCCAGTTTGTAAGCCGAAACGACACTCGCTTCCGTGGCGTCCTCTGCCATCGACGCTTTGAGGAACCCTTCGCAAATGGTTCGGTAAGGGGTGTCGTTGCGGATCAGTGTCATCAGGTGTTCCGACCACTCTGCGAAGCTTTTGCCGATCATCGCCGCATCGGCGAGGCGTTCCCCGGGAAGGTCGTACAGCTTCAACTGCACATCGCTGAAGGCCCAATCCGAACGCTCGAATTGGCACGCCACCATCGACCGATCGCGAGTCTTCTCGGGCCAACGGCCATTGTGGGCGAGGGCATCGCGGAACCCGGCGTAATTGAACGCGTTCCAGTCGGTGTCGGCATCCAGAAACCGAAACTTGCGGATGTGGGTGCCAGCTTTACCAAACGAGAAACGATCCGGGTCGTGGTGTTCGAGATGATTCACGAGCGACGTCAGGAAAACGGTCTTCCCGGCGTTGTACAGGCCCAGCACCCCCACCCGGCATTCCGTCGTTTTCAGCCGAAATGCAGCCATATCGAGTTCAGATTGGAGAATGCGGACTTTGGATTGGAGACAGGCACTCCAGAGTAATGATCGTGTTCTAATCCGAAATCGGCAATCGCCAATCCGAATTTGCAGAGTTCGGGTTGCACTCGTTCCTGATCTCGGTGCAAACTAGAGGTATTCACAAGTTGGATCTAGGGCAGGATGCCGATGCGCTCACTCCGTATTGCCGTACTCGATGAAGAATTGCCGTACCCGCTGACCTCCGGGAAGCGGATTCGGACGTTCAATTTGTTGGCCCGTCTGGCGGAGCGGCACCGCATCACGATTTTGTGTCATCGCAACGCCGAACCGGGCGAGGCCGAAGTGGCGATCAAGGTTTTGCAGAACTTGGGGATCGACACCGTGATGGTTCCGCGTGCTGTGCCGAAGAAGGCAGGGGCCGGATTTTACGCCCGCCTTGCAGGAAATTTACTGTCCCCCTTACCCTTCTCGGTGACCACGCACACCAGTCCCGAATTGGTCGCGGCCGTTGCAGAGTTTGCCGCGCAGAACCGGGTTGATGTCTGGCACTGCGAGTGGACACCGTACGCCCAAGTTTTGAGGCGAGCACTCGGCAAACGCCTCAAACGGGTGCCCTGGGTGGTGGTGGCTCACAATGTCGAAAGCCTCATTTGGAAACGCTACACCGAGACCGAGGAGAACAGCGTCAAACGTTGGTACGCCCGCCGGCAGTGGTTGAAGTTCGAGAAATTCGAGCGTTGGGCCTTCGCCCATGCGCTCTGGACGGTGGCCGTCTCCGAAGAAGATGCCACGCTGATCCGCGACAACCTCAACGGCACGGAACAGACCGAAGTGGTCGACAACGGCGTCGATATCGAATTCTTCCGGCCGCAACGTGATGTCGAACGGGATCCGTACAAAGTCGTTTTCCTGGGTAGCCTCGATTGGCGACCGAACCAAGACGGCGTCCGACTGATGATTGAGCAGGTGTTTCCTAAAGTCCACGCAGCCGAATCGCGGGCGAGCTTGACGATTGTCGGTCGGAACCCACCGGATTGGCTCCGCGAGGCCGCCACAAGTATTCCCGGAGTCGAAGTGTTTGGCACGGTGGCCGACGTCCGCCCGTTCCTCGCCACCTGCGGCATGACGGTGGTTCCACTCCGCGTCGGCGGCGGTTCCCGACTAAAAATTCTGGAGTCGTTGGCGATGGGGACGCCCGTGGTCAGCACCCACATCGGTGCGGAGGGGTTGCGATTGGAAGCCGGCCGACACCTCACCGTGACCGACGATGAAACCGGGTTGGCGGATGCCATACTCGAAACGATGCAAAATCCCGATGCGGCCATCGACCGCGCCGATGAAGGGCAGCGGTTCGTTTCTCAAGAATACGAGTGGGGCCCGATCTCGGAAAAGCTCGAAGAAGTTTGGCGAGTGGCCGTCGAAATGCGTTCCGCCCGACCTATGGCGTCAGGCGGATGAACAAATAGTGTCGAGGGCCGGACTTGAACCGGCGACCTATCGTATGCAGGATTACTACCAGGCTCGCATTCAGAAATAAGCTGTAGTTTAGCAAATCGACTACAGATTTCGGAGACCACCAACAACAGTATGTGCCCAATCTTGGTAATCTGCTTCAACAACAAAACTCGCTCCAAGATCGGAATAAAGCTTCTTCTTCGCGGCAAAGCTTTTCTGTTGGAATGAGAAACCTTCGAGGTTGCTTTTCGGAGGTAAGGCTACGATGGCTATCGGTATCGCTTGTGCTGCCGAAGCACAATCGCTGACCGCCCAAGCTAGGGAGTCGAAAAACGTATCGGTATTCGAATGAGGAGGACCTTCAAAGGAAACCCCCATCACTGCCACATACGGAACACCATTGGCAATGGCTGCGTCGAACGTATGAGATTGACGCTTTCCTTCTAAATCGTAACGCTTCTTGAGTAACGTCTCGGCTCTCATTTGCACTTTATCCTGAAGAGCCTTTCTCAGGCCATAAGCAGCGACTTGAGAAGCTGCCTTCCTATCGCGAGATAGCTTGGGTTCGGAAATAGGCTCAGCTAGTAACCTACCGCAGAGATCGTTGAGTAGCTCGGCAGGCTCAAGTGTCGAAGCCCTAGATTGTGTGAATTCGATCGTGTGGGCCCATCTCGATATCCAAGACTCAACTGCGGTGGTATCAAACTTCTCGACGTATTTATCCCTGACGGCCTCTGTTAGGGACTCGACTCGGGAGACAACTTCTTTCGAGAGATCCTTAAGAAATGTAACATCTCCGCCGGAAAACGCTTTTACACGATTCCAGCGACTCAGAAATCGGACGTGCCCACCCTTCTCTGAAAATGCGATCACACCGATGTTCACCCGCTCGCCGGATACGGGATTCGGTAAGTACTGTAGTACTGTAAACTTGGATGGCATGGTTTAGGCTCCTATCGACTGAATCACTTGTTCGCGGCGAATCCAAAGATAATCCCCAATTGCGACCCGTTCTGGGGCCGTCAATCCCCACTCTATTGGAGGCATAGCAACAGCTTCGCTGATGTCCACTTTAGTGATGCCTTCAAGACGATCTACCGCTGCTCTCACTTCACCCTTAGTTAGACCGACTACAGTTAAGATAGCATCTTCGCATGTTGCATGTGGATGCGATGGCAAATTATCCATCTGCCAGTTTGGCCCGCCAGGGAAAAAATGACCGTGATCTACTGATAGCACCAAATGGGGGGCTAAATTCGAGTAGATGAGTTGACTGTCTCCGCAGAACATCCACCCGTAGAGGACTGCAAGGGATGCGAATCGAGGACGGTTGTATGATTCTTGAGTAAAATCGAGCCAACTTCTATCAGAATAGTTCGCGTGAAAAACATTACCATGGCAAATTCCTGGAGAAAAGTGCGATAATTTGGGTTCTAGGTTTATCAACTCCTTTGACACTTTTACGAAACTCGGTTCGCTTACCGGCGCACCAATTTTCATTCCCAGTCTAGCAACGATTTGTTCGTTACACACTGCTTTTCCGAGATGCGCCCCTTTGATCACATAGTTATTACCGTCATCGCATGTGACCAAACAAGGTTTCGAGAAGGTAGGCCAATCTCTGATGTAAGTCTGAGCTGTGACGAAGGACGGTGACGGAATGAAATGCTCTATCATCTCTTTAATTCCGGCTCACTAAAAGAAGTGGTTTTGAAAAGACCACGGAATCATGAGGTTGAAAGTCCCGTTTTGAGGGGTACGCCCCGATTTCGCGGGTCGATCTGAGGGGTGTTGTCCGCTTCCGAATCCTCGTTTGAGCCTGCAATCTTAGGACTTGGACAGTATCGAGGGCCGGACTTGAACCGGCGACCTATCGCTTATGAAGCGACCGCTCTAACCGCTGAGCTACCCCGACAACACTGACAATTTACACGGATTTCCCATCGTGGCAAGGCGGGGATTCCACCCCGTCTTCACTTCCGGAGCGAACTCCTGCTAAACGTCTCCGGGGACAACACCGGGTTCAACACGACGTTGCGGTAGAAGTAGGAACTGACCAAGGCGCCATCGGAGCGGTGCAGCTCAGCCCCCAGTTGCAGCCACGTGTGGGTGTCGAAGTACAGCGTGATAGTTCGGAAGGAATCGGCCCGGTTGGCCTCGCTGATACGCGGGTTCCCTTCCCCGGCGGCAAAGGGGTCGATTTCATCCACCGCGCAGGTTCGGCGCACGACGTGACATTCGCGTTCGTCCGCCTCGGCCACGTTCCGGGTGCCGAGAAATTTCCATTGCAAAGCACCGCGTGCTTCGGCCGCCGTCCAAACCGTTAAGGCCCGCTTCGCGCTGTAAAAGAACCCGAATTCTTCAATGGTGTAGCGTGCGGATCCGCGTGGCAACCGGCTGCGCGGATCGACCTCCGTGATCCGTCCAAATAACTTCGGGAGCCAAACGAGCATCTTTCCGTTGTTCTCACCGGAAGCGTACAAAGTCCCCTCGGCCATATTTCGACTCCCCTGCTCCCAGAGCATCAGCACGGCATACGGTGATTCCCGGTAACAAACACGGATCACTTCTTGCGGGTGCAACGTATCGCCGATGCGCTCCTGTTTGAGGAACGAGGCCGTGTAGCCGGCGATGACCTCTTTGTCGCCTTCGGGCTTGGAAATCTTGTAGCGTTTCGCGGCGAGTCGAAGCATTTGGAGGGGATCGGTGCGGGCTGCTTCCGCGAACGCTTCATTGCTCGGCAACGGCGCCGCATCGAACTTCAGTTCCGGTTCGACAGGTAGAATCGTACCGGCCACCGGCACCGCGGGACTGGAACAAAAACAGATGCTGGCCATGGCCAGTGTCGTGAGGAAGCGATGCAGCATGAACCGGAACCTGCGGCGGACGTGGTGGACCTTGTCAGGCATCGATTCGACAATTGCAGGGTGAGAGAATCAACCGACTCGTCAATTAAGCCGGGAACGAGACGATCGGCAATCGGTCATCCCGGATGATCCTTGCAACTTATCGATGGCCGGCCAACCCCAGTAATTCTCGCGTGGCTACCGTGGCCCCAGCCGGCGAACCAAAGATGGCGGTACCGGCGACGAACACGGTCGCCCCCGCTTCTGCGGCAAGGCTGATCGTGCGGCGGTCGATGCCGCCGTCCACTTCGAGTTCGCAGCGCGGATTGGAGCGGTCGATGAGTTTTCGGAGCAGGCGAATGCGTTCGTTGCTTTCCGGAATGTAGGCTTGCCCACCGAAGCCCGGGTAGACGGTCATGCAGAGTGCCAGGTCGATATCGGGTAGGTACGGTTCGATCCGATCGACCGGATAATCGGGGTTGAAGGCGAGGCCGACCTTCTTGCCCAACCCGCGTATCTGCTGCAAAAGCGGGACGGGATCGGGCTGCACTTCGAGATGAAAGATAATGGTATCGGCACCGGCTTGGACGAAGCCGTCGACGAAACGCATCGGCTCTTCCACCATCAGGTGAACTTCGAGGGGCCGCTTGGTGATTGGCCGCAGCCCCTTCACCACGACCGAACCCATGCTCAGGTTCGGGACAAAGTGCCCGTCCATCACGTCGATGTGGAACCGGTCCGCGCCGCCGGCTTCGGCGAGTTTCAACAGTTCGCCCAAGCGGCTGAAGTCGGCGGCGAGGATCGATGGAGCAATTGCGGGCATGGCGGAGTTCCGAGGGAATACCGGTACGGTTCCGGCATTCTATTTTTCCCCGGCGTTGAGGAACACATCCATTTGCTGGCCGACGTACAACGACTGGCCCTGCGTGTCGATGGAATAGATCACTTGGAGCACTCGCGTGTCGACCCGCTCGGTATTCGCCCCGGTCAGGGATCGTTTCGGAATGACATACGGTTCGACGCGAACGTATGTCAGCGGGAAACCGACGTCGGGGTTGCCACGGGGCTTGGCCACACCGACGAGGTTCGGCCGGAAGCGGATGATGTCGTTCTCATCGATGTCGACCCGCACGTGGAGCTTGCCGACATAACCGAGCACAATCAACGCTTGGCCGGCAGCCGCACCGACAAATTCTCCGGGCCGGATGCTCACTTGGAGCACTTTGAACTTCACGCCCGCGTCGTCGGGCACTTCGGTGCCGTTGGAAACTGCTTTCCACCGGGCGTGGGGAGCCTTCGCCGTCAGTCGGCTCAGATCCACTTCCGACTGCACCCGCTGGGCCACCGTTTGCGCGAGCGCGGCTTGGGCGATTTCCAAATCGGGTAGCCAGGTGCCCGCCTCCCACAGTTTGAAATCGGCCCGCGATTTCGCCAACTGCGCTTTGCCGAGTTCATTGCCCATGAACCGTTTTTCGAGCTCTTCCTCCGAGATGGAACTCGTGTTGGAGATTTTTTTCAACCGGTCATAGAGTTGCGATTGTTCACGGAAATTCACCTCGGCTTCGAGCAGCTTCGCCTCGTAAATCGGCCGCTCTTCCCGGCGGGGCGATTCCTTGAGTTTCTTCACGGTCGCTTCGGCACTCATTTGGGCCGCCTTGCGGACTTCGAATTCGGCCCGCTGAAACCGGTCGTCGAGTTCGAAGAGCCGCTGCTCGGGTTCGACCAGCTCCCCGACCTTCACGAACACTTTGGTCACCACCCCCGGTACGTGCGACCCCACAGCGATGTTCTCGGTTTCCGATTCGACGATCCCAGCCCCCGCCAACTGCTTGAGATACGGCGACTTGCCCGGTTCAATCGGCGGCGACACCGGCGCCGGTTTCTGCTGGGCCTTGGTCATTTGGAATACGGCGAACAGCAGCGTACACACGGCAACTGCCGGGAGTAAATAACGCGTGAACATGTGCAATCCTCTGGAAATTAGTGCCCTGTGCCGCCGAACTTCTCTCGATCCGTTTCGATATTTTCGATACCGCCGTCGTTCATCGACACGATCCGGTCGCCGAAGTCGTAAACGCGGCTGTCGTGCGTCACCACGATCACGGCCCGATCGGGCTGCACCGCCACTTCGCGGATTAAACCCATGACCGTGCGCCCCGAGGCCGCGTCGAGAGCGGCCGTCGGTTCGTCGCAGACCAGGAGCTTCGGCTCGTGAACCAAGGCCCGTGCGATCGCCACCCGCTGTTGCTGACCACCCGACAGTTGATTGCCGTACGATTTCATCCGGTTGGCCAAGCCGACTTTCTCGAGTACCGATGCGGCTTTTTCGATGGCTTTCTTCCGGGGCCATCCGGCGATCAGCAGCGGAACGCAGGCGTTCTCCACGGCATTCAACGACGGGATCAAGTTGTACTGCTGGAAGATGAAGCCGATGTTCGACCCGCGGAATCGCACCTTGCGGCTGCCCCTCATTTTGGTCAGACTCTGACCCAAGACGTCCACGTCGCCGATCGTCGGATCGAGTAATCCCGCGACGATGGAAATCAGCGTCGTTTTCCCGCACCCCGACTGCCCCACCAGCAGCACCAGTTCGCCGTAGGGGAGCTCCAACGACACATCCCGCAGGGCCACCGTTTTGGCGTCTCCAACGCCGAATTCTTTGGTGACGTGGTTTAGGCGCACACTTCGCGATCCGGAAACCTCACCCCCCGGCCCCCTCTCCGAAGCGGAAAGGGGGAGAAAGAGTTCATTCCGGTTCCCCCTCTCCGTTTCGGAGAGGGGGTTAGGGGGTGAGGTCTGCGTTTTCATCTGAACACCACTCCTGCTTCCAAAAATAACACTTTCTTCAAACTCATCGCGGCCGAGAGGGTGATGATCACGGCCACGGCCACGGCGGCGATCACCAAGATTTGCCAGCCGAAGTAGAAAGCCGGAGGGGCGGACTTCACGAACGTCTCGAAAACCAGCCCGAACAACGCGGCGCCGCCGACGCCGAGACCGTAGCCGATGAGGCCGACGACCAGGGCTTGGAGCATGACCATTTTGATGATGCGGAGGTTGCTCACCCCCATCGCTTTCAACGAGCCGAACTGCTTCAAATTCTCGAGGGTGAACAGGTAAAACGTCTGCCCGGCGATGGCGCAACCGACGACGAACCCGAGGAACACCGTGATGCCGAAGTTGATCGGGATGCCGGTGCGCTCCATGTAATACTGAATCGTCGTCCAGAAGAATTCGTCGTTGGTCTGGGCCTTCATTCCGGTCTGTTTTGTGATGGCCGCACAGAGTTCGTTGTGCGGAACGCCGTCTTGGGCCTTCACCAAAATGAACGACAACGTCTTCGGTTCCGGCGGGTTGTACTGGATCGCTTGCGAGTATTTCGTGTAGAGGATTGGGAACGTTTGAAAGGTCGGTTTGCACTTCACCATGCCGACAATGTTAGCCCGTTTATTGTTGATTTCCAGCGACCGGCCCTGTTCGTAGGGGGTGTCGCCGAACAAGTAGCGCCAGCCGAATTCGTCGAGAAACACCGCATCGGGCTGTTCCAGATCTTCCCAATTTCCCGCAAGGATCCGTTCGGCACGCGGCTGGCCCACCACCCGACCGGCGGAGTCTTTGTTGTCGTAATCCAACCCGAGCAAAATCACTTGTTGGAAGGTACCGTCGGCGAGCTTGGCGCGGGCGACGGACTTGTACAATTTCACGGCCCAGGCCACGCCTTCGACACCGCGGACGCGCAGTAACCTGTTCTCGGACATCGGTTTGATGTCGTCGACGAACTGCACGCTCTTGTCCATCACCCAGATGTCCGCACCTTCGATGTCGCGAATCTGACTGGTCGTATTTCGCATCAACCCCGCAAAAATGGCACTCTGTTGCGCCATGAGCAACGCGGCGAAACTGACGCCGAAAACAATACCTAAATATTTCGCTTTATCGCCCGTGAGCATCCGCAACGCGACCCAATTCATGGCATACTCCCGATGGGTTCCGCGTGGCCGAGGGCGGCCAAACTGAACCGCACAATATGGTCGGCAACCATCGCTTCGCTCAGTGCATCCACTTGCGGCTTGTCGAAAATCAGCTCAGAAATCGGGCGATTCTGCCGGTAGTACAGTACCTGCCCGATGATGCTGAACCCGATCATGAGCGACTCCGATTCCGGATAATCGGGAAGGAGTTCTCGCAGGATCGACCGGAGGCGAAACGCCATCGGTTGGATGAATTCTTGCACCACAACGTGAGCGGCTTTCCCGGGATGGGCCATTTCCCGCATCATCAGTTTCATCGACGATGGCCGGGCCGGCCCGTGCATCCGGGACACCATCTCGCGGATGAAAAGCTTCAATTTGTCGACCGGTTTCAATCCGACCGGGAACTCTGGTAATGGCCCTTCCGCTGAAGTACACGTGTGGGCATATTTCACCGCTTCGATGTACAACCCTTCTTTGTCGCCGAAATAATATTTGATCGAAGCCAAGTTCACCTCGGCTTCGGTGCTGATCTCGCGGATCGATGCCGCATCGAACCCTTTTTCAGCAAACACCGCTTCCGCGGCAGCCAGTAAACGCTGTCTCGGTTCCATAAGATGTTTCTCAATAACGTGTTGCGAGAATTCATCTATGGAAATCAACACGTGAGTCTTCACGAATCAAACGTTTGATTACAATTCGAGTATTAGCTGGATCGGGCAAAGTTGTCAAGCAGATCGTGCAGAATTGGTCGAAAAGTCGACCGAAGTCACAATTTCCCACAAACCAATTTGACATCGCCATTCTGGAGCTTATAACCCAGTGTACAAGATTTCAATTTGTGCCTCGACTCTTGAGCATCGCCAACAATTTCGTTCGTCCTAAAGCCCGGAGTACAGCAATGTTGCGTTCTGGAATCCCGTCCAAAAAGTCAGGATCATTGGCCACTTTGGTCACGCTCTCTTCGCGCAGCAGGTGCAGCATGGGAAAGGGCGAGCGGTTGGTGAAGTTCTCGACCGCGTCCGATTTCGTACCCGCGAAGCGGTATTCCGGATGAAAGCTGGCAATTTGGACGATGCCGGCCAAACCCAGCGTTTCGAGGAGTTGATCGGCGTCGCTCAGGAAGTCGTTGTAGTCCAGGAAGTTTTGCAAAACTTGGGGATGAATCAGGATCATCGTTTCGACGGCGCTAATTGGTTCGGCAACCAGTCGTTGCAACTCGGTGGTCAACGCGTCGAGCAACGAGGTGGTGTTGGTCGCTCCGGTCACGGCGTAACGGATGGTTTCGGCGTCGAAGACACGCCGGGCGAACGGGCAGAGGTTCAGCCCGATGACGACGGTTTCGATCCACCGGCGTGTGTCTTGGATGGGGTCAGTCACCGTTCTTGACCGCGTTGTATTTGGGCGAGATCGCGACGGTTTGAAGCCCGAGTGCTTTCTTGATCACGATCCATTCGCCGACGTCGTTTCCTTCGACGAGGTGCCCGCACCACTGGAACAAGTAGCCGAGAACGAACAAAGACGCTCCCCAGTACCAATCGACCAAGAACAGGAGGATGACGCCGGAGATCGCCAAGGGGATGCCGAGCAGGTGGATGGCGAAGTTGAATTGGTGCTGATGCCGCTCGAGCCAGTTTAAGCGGGCACGCTTGGCAAACCGCAAGGTGCGACGGGCGATGGGGAAATTCGGAGTCGGAGGTGTGTCTTCCATGATGATTAGGATACGGAAGCTTGCTAGAAGAAGCCTCTGAGATTTTGCTCAGGAATTGAAACGAACGCGGATGACGCGGAACAAGGCAGGATCAAGAGGATCAGAAACGAATCGTTTTTCTTTGATCCTCTTCATCGGTTTTCATCCGCGTTCCTCAGAGATTTTTTAACTGAAATGTCCCCCCACTTAAGCCAAACTTCCCAGATTCCTGATATTAGCCCTCCTGTCGGCGGTGCAACCAGAATATTCGGCAAGTTTGGTACATTCCGTTTCGTGGTTGGCCGATAACCGAAGAGACGTTCTGCGGATCGGGTCGTCGGGGGAATGACCAGACTGCAGTGGGATGGGGGCGGGACTATGCGGAAGATTCGCTGGAAAGCACGTTTCGCGGGCGGACTGATCGCACTCACCGGCCTGGGGCTGGCGGGCTGCAAGCATCAACTCTTCCTCGAACCGGCGGACTGGAAAGAAGCCACGCGGCCGAACATTCCACCGACGTTGGAAAGCGATCCGTACGGGACGATCGTTCCGCCGAACGAGCCGATGGATGCCAAGCCGGCTACGGTGTCGGATTCCGCGCGGCCGACGCGGTTGCTCACCCTCAAAGAAGCGTTCGCCATCGCCATCGAGCAAGGGAACACCGGCAGTGGCATTAACGGCACGGATAACCCCGCACTCCCTGGGTTCACCGGTCGTGGCACCTCCGGTACCGACACGATCAAAGCGTTCTTGCTCGATCCGGCGATTGCCCAAGCGGAAGTCGAACGGTCGCTGTCGAAGTTCGACGCCCGTTGGTCGACGAGCATGACGTGGTCGAAGCAAGACCAAGCGACGCTGAGCCTGCAGCAGAGTTTCTCGAACGGGGACTCGGCCAGCTTGACGAGCACGTTGGCCAAGCCGCTGCCCACGGGGGGGATGGCGGGGATCACCACGAGCATGAACTATTTGAACTTGGCGAGTGCCCCGACGAACAGCCAGTTCATCGCCCTGACGACATCGTACACGCCGCGGGTGCAGTTCATTTTTGAACAGCCGCTCATGCAAGGATTCGGGATCGAGGCCAACCAACTGCTCGGGGCCCATCCGGGAAGTTTGTTGATCCCCGGTTTGCGGCCCTCCGGTGGCCAAGGTTCGGAAGGGATCTTGGTGACCCGGGTTCGCACGGCCCAAGCCCGGCTTCAGTTCGATCTCCAGATCAACCAGATGCTCCTGAATGTCGAGACCGCGTACTGGAACCTCTACGCGGCCTACTACAGCAAGTACGCTCAGGAAGTCGGGCTGGAACAAGCCTTCGGGCTGTACACCAAGCTCAAAGATCGAACCGACAAAGGAGTTGGGGCACCGTATCTGAAAGACCAAGCCGGCGGTCAGTACTATCTCTTCAAATTGCAAGAGCTGGCAGCCAAGCAGCAAATCCTCGAAGCGGATCGGGTGTTGCGCGGTTTGTTGGGGATGCGCTCCGATGGCACCCTCTTCGTCCCGGCCGACGCGCCGGCGAAAGGCCGCTATTCGCCCGACATCAATGCCGTGAAAAAGGAGGCCTTGGAAAACCGGCCGGAAGTGTTGATCGCGCGTCAAGAGATCAAGGCCCGGCAGCTCGACTTGCTGAACCAGAAGAACTTACGAATGCCGGATGTTCGGCTCTTCGGCAGCTACGACGTCAACGCCCTGGGGCGGGGATTGACCGGCGGGGCACCGGACAACGCCCTCTCCAACCTGCGCCTGAATCAGTTCAACAGTTGGCAGGCCGGCATCCGGGTCGACATTCCGATCGGGTTCCGCGACGCGAATGCCCTCGTCCGACAATCGCAGGCGTCGCTTTGGAAGAGTTACTACCAACTCACCGATTCGGAGCGGAAAGTTCACGAGGGCCTCGTCGAAGCCATTCGCTCAATGGATGCCGGTTACCAGACCAACATTCTCAACGAAGCGCGGCGTAAGTTCCTCGTCGATGTGATCAAACAGCAGGAAGCGCGATTGGGAGCCATCGCCCAAGATGACTACGTCAATCAACTGAACACGTTGATCCAGAGCCAGCGCGACTTGGCGAATACGATCTCGGAGCAGTACCGCGGCTTGGCGAACTACAATACGGGCTTGGCTCGGTTGGAGTACGTGAAGGGGACGATCCAGACTTACAACAACATCAGTGTGGCGGATGGCCCGTTGCCCGCGTTCGTGCAGAAGAAGGCGGCGGATCACTTCCGGGCGCTCGACTCGGCCATCAAACTGCGGGAGCACCCGTCCGAGATTCTCGGTAACACTCCACCGTCGGCGATCGACCCGTTCCAACCATCGCCAGCAATGCCAATGGGTTCGCAGCCGATGCCAACCGCACCCGGTTCGAACTTGCCCGGCTTGCTTCCAGCACCGGTGTCGACGCCGAGAGCGTTGCCGGGCGGGGATCAACCCACGGCATCGAGCACGAAGTCTTGGGACAACTGGCAGACGCCACCGACGACGCTCACTCCGGTGCCAACAGCCACGGAAGGAAGCGGAACGTTCAAACCGAACGGGAGTGTGACGTTGCCGAAGCGGCCGTTGCCGGGCACGGCTCAGTCGGAGCCACCGCTCATTCCGGTGTTGCCGGCTCTCTCCAGCCCGACGACGCCGATCTTGCAGATCCCTTCGCGGTAGTCGGGATGGGATCGAACTGAATATGAGCCGGAGCCGAGTGGCTCCGGCTCGTGATGTTTTGGGTTAGTTCTGGAGCGCATAAAGAACCCCGCCGAGATAGCACTCTCGACGGGGCCGGTACACCTTTTTGGTAAAGTGTTGTGTCGATC
Source organism: Fimbriiglobus sp. (assembly GCA_025351325.1). Lineage (GTDB taxonomy): Bacteria > Planctomycetota > Planctomycetia > Gemmatales > Gemmataceae > JALHQU01. Next base: position 13,172 of record JANXWE010000070.1, on the reverse strand, counting down.
CTCAAGGCACGTGTGCCCACAGTATCCGGTCGTCGACCCTGAGTCTGAAACCAGCTGCCTAACCGTTAGGCGACCCCCAGAGATAGTTCGGCTGGAGCCTGGGGGACGGGATTCGAACCCGCAATCGTTGGTTGGTGGTCGAACGTCGAGTGAAGCACCTCCGACACGGGTTGAATTTTGGCGTGAAACAGTCTGAGTTTAACGGGTAGTTCGCCTGCCTCTGCCGTTGGGCTACCCCTCCGCGGTGGAGAATGGAGGGGGCGGGAGTCGAACCCGCACTGTCGGTCGATCTACGATTCAGCCGAAATCGAAACCTCAGTTTTGCACGCCTGTGCAGAGTCAGTGATGCCGATTCCGGCGCAAAGGTTCAAGGGGAAATCAAAAATGTTTCTGCACTCCTACTTCAACACGATGCGGAAAATCTTCCGACCCAGGCGGATCACCAAGCCATCGACGACGGGAATCGTCGCTTTGAAGTCGGCCGGTTTGCTGCGGTCGGGGCCGAAGTTGAAGGCCCCTTCTTCGACTTTCTTGCGGGCTTCGCTGTTGCTCTTGGCCAAGCCCGCGAGCACGATCAACTTCAACACCCCGAGTTGCCCATCCACCAGCTCCGTGGAGGCGACGGCCACTTCGGGAATGGAATCGGGGTCGCCCTGCTCCTCGAATTGCTTCTTCCAGTCGGCCAGTACCGTTTCGGCACCGGCTTGGCCGTGGAACCATTTCACGATCTCGGCGCCCAAACGCTTCTTGGCTTCGTTGGGTTTGCCGACGAGGATCGCCGCGATTTCACCTTCGCTCAAGTCCGTTAACAGGGTGAACCACTCGCGCATCAAGGCATCGGGGATGCGCATGGTCTTGCCGAATTGCTCCATCGCCGGCTCACCGACGCCGATGTAGTTGCCGAGGCTCTTGCCCATCTTTTTCTCGCCATCGAGGCCGCGCAAGATCGGCAGCGTGATGGGCACTTGCGGCGGTTGGCCCGCGTTCCGCTGGAGGTCGCGGCCGACCATCAAGTTGAAGAGTTGTTCGGTTCCCCCGAGTTCGACGTCGGCACGGATTTCGACGCTGTCCCAGCCCTGCATGAGTGGGTAGAGGCACTCGTGCAGGTAAATCGCAGTTCCCGACTTGACCCGGTTGGCGAAGTCTTCCCTTGCGAGGATTTGTTGCACCGTCGATTGGGCCAGGAGCTTCAACATCTCATTGAAACCGAAGTTTCCGAACCAAGCGCGGTTCGGGCGGATCTCGGCGGTCGAAACGTCCACGACTTTGGCGATCTGCACCAAGTAGCTTTCGGCGTTCTTCTCGATCTGCTCTTCGGTCAGGCCCGCCCTGGAGGCATCGCGGCCGGAAGGGTCGCCCACTTGGGCCGTCGCCGTGCCGATGATGAGCACCGCCGTGTGGCCGAGTTCCTGGAACTGACGCAGTTTCCGCAACGGCACGGTGTGACCGAGGTGAACATCGAACCCGGTGGGATCGATGCCGTACTTCACCCGCAGGGGGGTGTGGGTGGCCCGGCTCCGTTCGAGTTTTTGCCGCAACTCTGGAACGGTTTCGACTTGCGCCGCACCCCGCAAGAGGGTGGCGAGTTGGTCTTCGACGGGGGCGAATTCGGGCATGGTGTGCCTGCGGTTACGAGAACATCTGAAAGCGGTCGTTGGGTTCAAACGCCTGACGGAGGTGCAGAATGGTCGGTTCGCGGGCCGTCGGTGGCCAAGCCAGGGCGAGCACATCGAATCGGAGGGCGACACCATGGAGCCGGTGCCGGCCGAGAAAACGAAGAGCCGCTTGGGTCAACTTCCGCTGCTTGCGAAGATCGACCGAAGCGGCTGCAACTTGCGGGTCGGGTTGGGATGTCGAACGAACTTCGACGATCACCAGCGCCTCGCCATCATGGGCGATCAGATCCAACTCGCCCAAACCGTCGTGGATGTTCGTGCCGAGAATGTGCCAGCCGAGCTTCCGGAGGAACTTCGCGGCGGCTTTCTCGGAACGTTGGCCGAACCAGCGTCGCCAGAATCGCCAGTGGCGAAACTCGGTCGGCGTGGTGAGGCCGGGAACGTCCACTACTTCTTGGAGGTATCGGCTTTGGCCTTGCGCTTGGCGGCCCGCTTGCTCTCGCCCGTCGTGGCGGTTTGTTCGCGTGCCACGGCGGCCTTGACTGCGGCGGCTTCTTGCGAAGCCTTTGCAGCCGAGGTGTCGAGCATCGTTTGACGCTTGACGTCGCCGCGGATCTTGATGGCTTTGCCAACGCGATCACGGATATAGTACAGCTTGGCCCGGCGAACCATGCCGGCCTTCTTCACGTCGATCTTGGCGACGCGGGGCGAATGGATCAAAAAGATCCGCTCGACGCCTTCGCCCTGAACGAGTCGGCGGACGGTGATCATCTCGCGGATGCCCGAGCCGTTGCGGGCGATGACATCGCCCTCGAACGTCTGGACGCGCTCTTTGGCACCGTCGAGCAGTTTCTGATGGACGATGACGGTGTCGCCGACTTTGAACTCGGGAATGTCCGATTTCAGCAGTCCGGTTTCCACGACTTGAATCAATTTCCGTTGCATGGCTTTCGCCCTTTCGCGTTCGTCGCAGCGCCCCGATCCGAGGCGGTTCTGGTTGAGCAACCGAGCTAACTAGTTAGCACCGGATTCGGGATGACTTCGTTCGTTCGACTGGTTTTGTCGCCAGTTTTCGATGGCCTTGTGATTTCCGTTCAACAACACTTCGGGAACTTTCAAACCACGATATTCGCGTGGCTTCGTGTAGTGTGGGTATTCTAAGCGACCCGCTTCGCTGTGGCTCTCGTCGACCGCACTGGCCGCGTCTCCGAGAACACCGGGAATCAACCGCATGGTCGATTCGATCACCAGCATCGCGGGAACCTCGCCACCGTTGCAGACGAAATCTCCCACGGAGATCTCCATCGGCTTGAGCACTTGGCGGATGCGGTCGTCGAATCCTTCGTAACGCCCACAAAGTAGCAGCAACCGAGAATGTTGGACTAGTTCTTGCACCACGGGTTGCGTCAACCTTCGACCCGTCGGCGTCAGCATTATTAGCAAACCGGGTTCGGCCGCTTCTCGTTGCACCGCTTCTACGCAATCAACCACCGGGTCGGCCATGAGCACCATACCGGGGCCACCGCCGTACGGGCGATCATCGACGCGTTTGTGTTTGTCGAGCGACCAATCGCGGATGTTCCACAATCGAACATCGACGATCCCGGCATCACGGGCAATTTTCAACAGGCTCTGATCCAGAAACCCTTGAAACAAATCGGGGAACAGTGTGAGCACATCGAAACGAATCGTCCGTCGTGTGGTCATCACAGACGGACTCGTTGATGTCGTCTCCACAACTGGCACCGCATTCACTAGGCTGCCGAAACAGGAGCCGCTTTGGCCACGGCGTCGGCCGCTTCGATGTCTTCGAACTTCTTCATGAATTTTTTGAAGAAGACTTCACACTGCTCGGACGGTTTCGCACCGACGCTCAGCCAGTATTTGATCCTTGACGCGGTGAACTTCACGCGGTTTTCTTTTTCGGCAAGGTGCGGGTCGTAGCTGCCCAATTCTTCGATCACCTTACCGTCACGCGGTTGGCGACCGTCGATGGCAACGATCCGGTAGTAATGGCGGTGGGCACGGCCCATCTGTTTCATGCGAATGCGAACGGCCACAGACGAAGTCCTCTTCCGAACGATCTATTTGTCAGGAAAATACAAGTTAGCACTTGCAAGTTCGATTGGCTACGGGGAGTCCGGAAGAATTCCGATTCGGGCGAATAGTAACCGGGGCCACTTCGAGCAGTTCAACCACCTCCAAGTATCGTTGCTGGACCCTGTTCCGCTTTTTTATTCGTTTGACTCACGGTTTTGACACGTTATTTTGATTTGACTGATCCAGTGGATGTGGAGATTTCAATGAAGAAAAATGCAATGCGAAAGCGCTCCACGAAACGAAAGAAATCGAATACGACGAAGGTTGTCCTCCTCACCTTAGGGGGAATTGCGTCGGTGCTGTTAGTCGGCATCGTCCTCGTGGTGTTCGTGTTCAAGGGTTCCATCCCACTGGGTCGCGGGTTAACGCTCGATATTCCAAATTCGAAAGTGAGCCAAGAAAGCTACGTTCTGTTGAAAAGTGGTGCCACGATTTCCGAAGTCGAAGCAATTCTCGGCAAAGGTCGGCAGCCGAATTCCGGTGATTTCGACGCCATCTGCGGCGACGAAGTTCAACGCTACACGAACCCGTACTTCCACGAACGATCCACCTGGGAGGAGAACAATCGACGCGGGTTGATGCGGGTCTGGGTCAACGGCAAAGCCCGCTTGATGATTACATTCTCCCAACTCCCGGATGAGGGCGGGCGCCTGTTGATCAAAGTGTTCCTGATGGCTGACAATTCCATCATCGCGGAATCGGGCAACAATACCATGTTCCCACAATCGGGTCAGAATGATTCACAACCGCAATCCCCATCGCAACCGAACCAGAGTCCAAACGCCAATCCGGGGGAATGGGAGAAACTCGTCGGCACTTGGGAAATTGAAAACGAACCCAGATTTCGGATCCGGTTCGGAGCCGACAACAAGATGGGCGACATCTTCATGCACGACGGTCGACAGCTCCGGGAAAAAATTTAGAGCGTCCGCGAAGTCAAGATTGAGAACGGGCGAATCGCTCCGCAACTCGCGTTGGGTACCGTGAACGGCCGAGACGTTACCAATACGGCCATGGGGGTCTTCTGGTTCGAAAACGGCACGCTGCACCGCGACGCCGGCAAAGGCGGCCCCATTCAAAAGTTAAAACGTCTGGCGACGTGACGGCATCACCCGTTCAAACCGGCCATCGCCGCATCCAAATCGCGGGTGATTCGGGTGCGGATTCGCAGTTCGTCCACATCGAGCCAGCTCCGCACTTCCGGCCCTAAACTGAAATCTTCATTCACGATGGCGGTAATCGCGACATCGATCAACTCCAACGGCTTCAGTGCGAAGTATCGGGCCGTGGCGCCACCGGACGAAATGGTACCCAGTCGTTGGAACAGTTCTTCCAAACGGCCCAGGGCCAATCGGGGTGGTGCAAATGCCAGTGCTTTGGCGTAGGCCAACGCGGTCCGCGTACGATCACGCTCGTCGGATAATCCCTGGACGAAGAGTTTGTCTCGGGTTGTGTCCAAAATTCGATTCCCCCGTTCTGTCTCCCCCAACGAGTACCAGCCGATGGCGGCGCTCAAGTACAACTCCGAATCGTCGACACCGACGCGGGCCCACCGGGTGATCAGCGACCGGAGTTCGCCGGTGAGTCCGCAGCGGCTCAAGGCGCGGAATAAGGGTGTCGCCGACTGTCGGAAGATCGCGCGGGTCGGCGGATCTCCATCGCTCAAGGAGCGGTCGAGACTGTTGACGAGCAGTTGCAAACCATTCGGCAGGGAATGCTGGATCGCCAACTGGCAGACGAGTTCCACGCCACGACTGCCCAAGCGAATCAAGTAGCTCGAACTTTCAGAATCTTGGACGTTTCGAAGTCGCAAGGCTTCGGGCAGTTGCTCGAGGGCGGTCGGGCAATATTCCAAAACCTCGGTAGCAGTCGAAGCATCGCCCACGATTTCCAAGAGCGTCAGAATCACGCGGGGTAATGTACCCGCCGTGCGATCCTTCGCCACCTCGTCGAGCAGTGGGCGAATGACCGACAAAGTGGCGGTCGCTGTCCCGTCGAGGATTCGGGACAAATGACGACCGAAGTCATCGTCTCCCATGAGGGCGAGCAGGGGCCGGGCACCGAATTCGGATCGGGTTCGATGTCGGCTTAGGATTTCGGAATGGGCGATGAGTTTCGCCACGGTGTAGTCTGCCAATTCCAGTTGCGCGGGTGTCTCGTGCACCGTGGATTCGGTCGAATCTCTCGTGGCACCTAACGCCGCACGAACCTCGCCCAGGAATAACTCTTGGAGCCTTCGATGGACTTCCGGCACGGCTGTCGAACCGAGGGGAGCTTGCAGTGCCCTAGTTGCTGAGTGAATCAATTCATTTGCTCGGATTTGATCACCGAGTTTGGCGAACCCCCACGCGAACATCCAATCGGCGTAGGCTGAGGTGCTGGTTAAGTCGGCTCCAATCCCGGCCCAAGCCAATCGGTTCGTGGCCGATTGTTTTTTCACCCAGCGCTGAATCGGCTCCCGGCACCGCAATAACCAATCCCGTGCCAAGGAGTAGCGGTCGCTCCCCATCAGCCCGCGGAAGCGCAGGAACGACGGCGTATCCAAAGCCGCTAATGCGGTTTCCGTTCGGAGTCGGGCGAAGAGGCGATCTCGGCCGTGGGCCAACATCAACACATCCCCGCCGCCGAGAGTCGCCAGTGACCACCGGGCCAACCAAACCATCCGGCACGGCAGTGTCTCTTCGGCGGCAGTCAGCTCGGCTGATATGGATTTGTAATCGGTGACCGTGGAGACGGGTCGCTTTGAAGGCGGGGCCAGGGCGAGGTGGATCAGCTCTAAAATGGTGATTCGCAGAGATGATTTCGCACCGCGCGCTTCGACCTTATCCCACTGTTGCCAAGCATGTTCACTCGAGAGCGGGGTGCACCACAACGAATGCAGCCAGCAGAGTGGGGCATCGGTGAGATTGCCACTTTCGGCGTACAACTCGGCCAGTTCGGCCCACTGCTGCCCGACAACTTTAGGGTTCGCAAACGAATCTTGCCGGTAGAGAAATTCTTCCAACTCGGCCCGCCGTGCGATCCGTTCTTGCTGAGTCAGCGTTGAACGGCGTGGAGCATCGGATGCATCGGATTCGACTTCGGGTTCCCCTAATTCCGGCTCGTATCCAGGATCTTGAGGTTTTGAAAATAGTTTACCGGCCCATTTGGCAAACCAGAACCGTGAGGATTTTGCGGACGTTCGGCCACTGGCTTGGCCGGTAGCCATCGTCGACGTGACCGAGGGTACTGGGGGAGAGTTGGATGTCGGTTCCGAGATGGCGACAAAGCCGGGACAGGCGAAGGGATTGTCTGGGACCGAGACGTGCGGGAAGCACCGCGCTTGCGGCGCAGTGTAGCGAATCCAATCGGAAATGGGACGGAACGCCGTCCGGGCGACGCGATGGATTTGGATGGTGCCGGCGTCCGGTTCCAACCAGGCGATTTCTCCCGGATTCAACGCCAGCCATTGCTGCAGAGCCGAGGTTCGCAGCGCCGGCGTCAACTCGCAATCCGCAGGGATCATCAGACGCTCGGACTGCGGATGCGCGACAAACGCCCGGAGTGGCCAGACGAATGGGAGCACTCCGGTGTCCCTTCGAATTCGAATCGCCACGCGGTTCCCCCGTTGCGGTTGTTCGAGTACAGCCATCTCGAGTTGCAGGATCGTCCGATGATCGAACGGTTCGAGGAGTGACCGCAGCGTTGCCAACGAACCATCGTGAATCCAGAATGTCTCGATGCTCCGAGCTGACGTCCGGGGTTTCAACCAAAGCTCGATCTTCAATTCAGGGCGTGGGGAACGATTGCTGATGTTCGGCAACCCAGGACGCAATTGAAGAACGTCTTTGGAAGTCCGCCAGGGGCCGCGTTCGAGAGTTCTCCACTCGCCACTCGCCGAAACCAGAATCGTCTCATCGGCATCCGGATTCACCGCCGTGGGCAGCAGATGATGCCAGCCGGATTGAACCCAGAAGTTTGGCCCGGCCCGGCGGTAACTGCGAATCCCCGGATTCGGTTTATCTTGACTCTGCTCGATCCAATAAAGGGGGGCGACAGAAACATGAACGAACGCCAAGTCACCATCGATCCGGTAACGTTCTGGCTGAGTTTTGCTGCGGTGCAACTCCCGGAGGAAACTCGCTAAACGTGTGGTGGGCACTTCGAAAAGCACCGGCTGTGCCGAGTGACCGTCGTCGCCACGTTTGAGGGGGAGAGCTGCGGCCCAACAGGGCAAGGTCCGCAAGTTCTGATCATTCGGGCTGGCAAACGGTCGCACACCGATGTGAGCCAATGCGGCGAGTGACTCTTTGGAGAGCGGTACCTTCGGCCGCAACCAAATGCCACTCGGGCAGTCGGAAATGGCCGAGACTTCGGCGTGGGTCACGGCGACGGGAAGTATCCCGGACGCCAGGGCGAGGCGGAGGGCGTCGAAATTCGGGAAGAACAAGAACAACATCGGCCGGCACCCGGAGGATCAGAGCCGACTCTTGGTCAAGGTGGATTGCATATCGCGGTGGATGCGGCGGCGCACCAGGAACTCGTCTTCGTCGAGCCAGCGGCGACCACCCGGCCCCAAGGCGAAGTCGTCGCTGACGATGGCGAGGACGACCTCCTCGACGATGGCAATGTGCAACTCGGAGTAAAAGCGGGCGTTCGTTCCGCCGATGGTCAAACGCTTCGGATCCATTTGAACGAAGAGTTCCGACAAGCGATTCAACCCGGTTTCGCTCTGACCTTGCCCGATTGCCGCGATGTAGCTCTTGGCCAACTTCGTGTAAAACACCGGAATCAAGACGTTCGCTTGGGTTCCGACCGGCTTCGCCGGCGCGAGCAATTCGGCGCGGGCTTCATCGAGGATGGGGTTCGCCATGTCGGCGTTTCCGGAATGCGACCAACCGCTCGCCAAATGCAAGAGGGCTTGCAGCAAGCGGCCCCATTCGATTTGCCGAGACAGCCACCTCGTTTTCAATTGCGGCAAACTCTCGCCTTGCAAGATCAAGTTGTAGAGCCGCAGCAATATCGTATCGATCTCGTCGCGCAACCCGGCTTGAACCAAGCACTTCATGCACTGGCGGGCCGCGAGGTTGATCATATCGATACGGTCTTCTTTCTGTTTGCTCGCCACGAGGTCGATGAACAGACCTTGGAGCGTTTGGATGTGATCGCGGCGCCCGAAATGGGCCGCGAAAAAGAGAGCGCGGTCGAGTAGTTCGCCCTGGATTTTCGTCAGATTTTTCACCGCTCCGAGGGCGAGACTTTGCCGAAGCACCTCGGGCACCAAACTGAGTAATTCGAGCGTGAAGCCCTCGCCGGCGCGGACGGCCCAAGGCATGGCGGCGTGCAACGTCATCATCTGGACGACGAGCAATGGTTGCGGTTCGTTGCCCCCAATGCCACCCCGGTATAGCATGCGGACTTGGCGGATCATGTTCGACGGATCGCGGATGTCGCTCAAATCGCGGAGCGCATCGAGAAAGGGATTGCCGCCCTGCGCGGCCTTGTCGAGGTGATCGTACTTTTCGATCGGCTCGAGAATAACGGATTGGGCACGCAGCCTCATGATCGCTTTGTAAGCGTTTTTATGGGGACTGTTGTCGACGTTTCTCCCGGCGATCGCCAGCAGTTCGATGTCCTTGGCCAACTCGACCGGCAGCGCCCGCGAAGGGACTTTGCCGGCAAGAACTTCTTCGGCGCGATAGAGGAAGGCTTCGTAAAGATATTTTTTGGTCATGAGTCGCTCGTCCGATTTCGGATTCGGATCCAGCGAGCGGCGCGTCTTATCCATCAGCGTCCGAGCGGTCGTCGCTTCGCCGAGTTTGGCAAACCCATAGGCGAACAGCAAATCGACATAGGGAAGTGTCGATTTTGCATCGCTCTGTTTGAAACCGTACGCGTACGACGCGAAATTGGTCGCCTCGGCCCACTTGCGGCACAACTGGTGTAAACTCATCGCTTGGTCGCGCACGAACCGGACCCGCTCGGAATCCTTCAGCCCGGCCGTCCGCAGGAAGAAGGGCAAGTCGGTCTCGGCGTTGAGGCCACCGTCGAGCAACCTTTGCAGTATGCGATCCCGCACGCGCGCCAGACCGAGCACGTCGGCACCGGTCACGGTGGCCAGCTCCAGCGCGATCAGCCAGACGGCGCGCACCGGGAGTTTACCGTCGTTGGCTTCGAGGTATTGCTGGATCGCCGGAAGCCGCGACCGCAGCCACGCCGGCGCCGGGTCGGTCGACAAACTGGCCAAAACCGTGCTGGCCAGTTGCCGCACTTCGATCCGATCCGGATTCCGGCTCTGCAACAGCGTGTCGAGTTCAGTCGCGCCGTTCGGTTTGGACTGATTCGGGTGTTCCGTTTGATACCAGCCCTGGACGAATTCGGCCGGAAGCGCCACTTGCTCCCACATTGCATTGACCCAGCAAATGGATGCCTCCGCGGGATCGCCGGCGCCGGTGTTGGCACGGGCCAATGCCGGCCAGAGAGACTGGCGTTCCGGTTGATCGAGGCCGCCTTCGAGTTTTTGAAACTCGTCTTGGAGCGCCGCACGGCGGAGTTTCCAGGCGTCGACTTTCAGGGCGTCGTCGACCGGTTTCGGAGTCGTCGTGGTGAAGCCCGCAGTCGCGTTCGGATCGACTGCAACCGGCGGTGTTTCGGGTTGGAGCGGGATCAGACTATCGGTCTCTTTCCCTCGTCCGCGATCCTTCGGCCCACGATCGGGGCCGCGTGGCTTCGAAGCTTGATCGGCACAAACGAACGATTCAAAATCGAATTGCGTGGCAGCCACCCACGCTTTGAGCGGTGCCGGAGACGACTCCAAAATGTAGTCCACCCAATGGTCGAGTGGACGAAACGCCTCTTCCGCAATGGACTCGGGAAGGAACTCCCCATTCGGTAACGGCGACAACCAAACCACCCGATCCGGATCACTCGCCAGCAAGGTACGGACGGCGTCGCGACGCAACTGCGGGTGCAACCGCAGCCCGGTGGGGACGAATAAATTCGTCAGTTTGAAGTAGGGTTTGTAGCCGACGGCACCGGGAAGCTCGAGTACCGGGGCAGGCAACTTCGACGGGCTGAGCCGCAACACAATGACGCTCTCGGCATTGTCGCTCGCTTCCGACACGGCGAAGCGCAACCGCTGCAAGAGCCGGTCGTCGGCGTCGCGGACGAATGTATCCAGATGCTTGGCGGCTTGACTCCGCAGCACCCAGAATTCCGGAACCTCGGCGGCATTGCCCGACGCCAATTTCAACGGCACCGTCAGTTTTTCCGGCGTCGGCACCGACTGCCACGTGATCGGAACACCCGGCAGCGGGAACTGCAACACGTCGTAGATATCTCGAAACGGCGGGTCATCGAGGTACGTCCATTGCCGCCCCGGGCGGATCAACACCATCTGCTCGTCGGGCAGCTTGATGCGCCGGGCCACGGGGTGTTGGTAGCCGATTTGCACCCAGACGCGCGGCCCCTGTTCGACGAACGCCGTGAGGGTCTCCGACGAGCCGGAGAATTGGGGATCGAGCGATTGCAACAACGTGTAATAGGGTGGGCCGATCACGCGGAGGAGCATGTGCTTGGCTCTGCCGGTCTCGAGCCAGCAATAACTTTGGCGATCGTTCCCGAGGCGGAGCATCTCCCCGACCAACTGGGGTAATTGTTTCGGATCGGGGACTTCAAAAATCACCGGGGCGTGAGTCGAAAGGAGCGGGGCGCTGTCCGGTTCGGCCTCGATGGCTTGCAGCCAACACGACAGTTCCTCGGATGGTTCCGGAAGTACCTTGGTGACCGTCACGGCCAATCGGGCGAGTTCCCCGGCGAGTTTCTTGGTGATCTTGGCGTCGGTTTGCAAATGGATTCGACCATCGTCCTCGAACCGAACCCGTGCGGGGGCCAGTACCACGTCCGCAGGAAGTAACGAACCCGCGGCCGCCAGGCGGAACGTGTCGAGATCGGGGAAACAGAGGATCATATCAGTCCTGTCCCTGCGCCGTCTTGTTGCGCTCGGCTTCGTTCGGATCATTGGTCGCGGTCGGTTCGCGCGACCCTTCCCGCTCGATGACGATGTCGCCCAAGTCCTCGGCCTTCATCCCCTTCCCCACCAATTTTTCCACGATCCGTTTGTGCAACTGCTCGTGCTCGATGGGCAGGGAATCCGGATCGGACTCCAGCTTCACGATGATGTTCTGCTTGCCGGTCTTCGGGTCGCGTCGGAGCAGAATCAGTACTTCGGCCATGCTGGCACCTCGCCGTGTGTCCGGACCATTAAACTTTGGGAAATTCGTTGGCGTACTTGGTCCGCACGGCGTCGATGATCTCGTTGACGCGGGTCGACTCGATGGTCTTCACGCGCATCAATTCTTCGCGGAGTTCTTCGAGATCGGCACGGTGGTCGAGCAAGATCTTCGCGGCCCGCGCCTGGGCCTCCACGATGATCGTATTCACTTGCCGGTCGATGGCTTCGGCGGTACTCCCCGAGATCACTTCGCGGTCGCCTTTTTCATCGCGGTACACCCGCAACGAGGCTTGAAGACCGGACATGCCACACGTTTCGACGATGGTCATGGCCAGTTGCGTGGCGCGGAACAAGTCACCTTGCGGATTCCCAAAGGCGCTGGCACCAGTGGAGACGTCGCCGATCAGCAATCGCTCGGCTTCGATGCCGCCGTAGAGCACGCTGAGCCGGTCGAACAGTTCGCTGCGGGTGTAGCCAATCTTACGGGCATCGTCCTTCTTGTAACCGGTGTAAAAAGGCGCCCAGGGCATCTCGCTCTGAATGGTCACGCGTTCCGGTGCCGGGTGATGCGTGCAGAACAGGGACACGACAAAGTGCCCCGCCTCGTGGGTGGCGACTAGCACCGAGTCTTTGTCGCTGAGGTCGACCTTCTCTTCGTATTCGTTGAAGCCACGCTCGATTTCTTTCTGAGTCGAAGGCCCGACGATATTATCTCGTAAACGGACGCGGGCCACCGACCGACAGAGCGCGTTCAAGTGATCCCCGCTGAACGACGTGCCGGTGTTGGTCATGAAGTTTTCGCCGGTACGGCGCACGGCGTAGTCGATGGCTTCCGGGGTGAAGTCGAGCTTCATCTTCTTGTCGTAGATCTTCAAAATCTCGCGCCGGTCGGTGTCATCCGGATACGGGATGTGCAAATGGAACTCGAAGCGGCCGGGCCGCAACAATGCGGGGTCGAGGGACTCAACGAAGTTGGTGGTGCCGACGACGAAGACGAGTTCCTCTTTGTGGAAGCCGTCCATTTCCGTGAGCAGTTGATTCACCATGCTGTGCTCGACCCCGGAGCCGGAGTACGAGCCGCGCCGGGTGGCGAACGAATCGAGTTCGTCGAAGACGATGATCGCGGGGGCGGACTGCCGGGCTTTGTGGAAGACCATCCGCAGGTTTTCTTCGGATTCGCCGACCCACTTCGACTTCAATTCCGGTCCGGAAACGATGGTGATGGCGGCGCCGATGGCCGTGGC